>JAIXSW010000178.1 GCA_027484495.1 Gammaproteobacteria bacterium | reverse complement strand
GCTTTTTCAGTTACAAAGGTCGACAGACCTCAGGATGGACTGCGAGGGTGTTAACCCCGGCGGTTACGACGCATCCACACCAGTGGTAATAACAGCAGAGTCCACAGACCTGCGCTACCACCGCTGCTCTTCTTCTCCGGAACCACAACTGGTGCCGGTACATCAGTGATGTTCAGCGTGACAGTCGCCGGTGCTGAAGACAACTTGCCATCACTGGCCACCACGCTGAATGTCGCGACAGTGTTTGCAGTGACAGCTGGTACCGAGACGCTGACTGAAGCGGCATTCCCGGTAACAGTCATTGCCGGGCCTGAAGTCTGCGTCCAGGTATAGGTCAGTGCATCACCGTCCACATCTGCACCGGTCGCCGTCAAAGTAGCTGTGCTGCTTTCATTGGCTGTCACGGTTGCAGCTGACACTGTTGGTGCGTCATTGACGGCAGCCACAGTGACTTCGACAGTGGTTGGCACCAGTTTCAGACCCTTAGTATCTTCCGCGGTGTAAGTGAAGGTATCTTTGCCGTTGAAGTTAGCTTTTGGCGTGTAAACCACTTTGCCCTCAACTACTTCTGCAGTGCCGTTGGCAGGTTGCGCTGCAATCGCCACTTTAGACAAGGCACCACTGGCACCGGCAGCCGTTTTGTTGATGGCTTTGGTTGATTTGCCGTCACTGGTGACTTCTACATTGATAATTTTAACAAACGACGCTTTTTCATTGGCCAGAACATCGATTGCGGCAGACTTGGTGTCTTCTGCAGTCGATGCCACATCTTTAGTGCCAAGTTCCAGCGCGCCAGTCAGGTCCAGTGCGTATTTCAGATCAACAGTACCTGCTGGTCTAAAGTTCACCGCCGCGCCCGAGTTCGAGCTTGGTGCCGTGCCTGTAGCCGTTGTTCCGTCGGCAAAGTACAGCGAGTTGCCCAAGGTACGGCTGGCATCCTGCACACCAACAGTCAGCGCTGCCGGAGCCGCTGCCATATTGATGTAATTGAACCGAACGTCTTCGGCGCCATTGGCTGCCATCCAGGTTTGGAAGGTGTACGTTTTGCCCGGTTCGTCGAACACTTCAACACCGTTCCATTCAACGATAACGTATGATTTTTCCCCGACAGTAGCGGTGCCAACGTGAATAGTACCAGCACCGGTTGAACCGCCGGCCAGATCCAAATCAGTCCAGAATGGCGCCAACAAATTCGCTGCCGCGACAGTGCTTGGCAATTTGGCATTATTGGCTGCTGCTGACGGTGCTGTTGCACTATTGCTCAGCTGGACAAAACCGTTGGTGGATACATGCAGACGGCTATAGTTTACCCCGCCATAACTGATGGTAGTTGTACCCAGATTGTAACTGATGACGTTATCGTCACATTCGCCAGAACATGTGGCAGCGGCGACTGTGCCTTTTAATACATCAGAGCCAGCGCCAGCTGCTGCTGCCAGTGCAAGGCTTGGTTTTTGTACAACACCAGTCCAGGCAACCCGGCCGTTATTGGCATTGCCATCCAGTAAAAACTCAGTGGCACCTTTTAATACTGCAGATTCAGAGTTGGCCACCAACTTAGTGCCAGCAGGTGCTGTTGCCAGGATCGTGACTTGTTTATCATAGAGTTTATTACCAAATGAAGCTGTAACCTGGGTGGGTTCACCGGCTCTCATCACGGTACTGCCGGACGTAGCCAGCGTAGTCGCATCGGCTGTATTGGCCACGCGCACAGCGATTGGCATCGTTGCGGTTGGGGCTGTTGTGTCTGACGATGTCCACAGCACATTGCCAAATGTCCAGTTGCCATAAGTGGACATAGTGCCATCGACACTCAGTACGAAGTCCGCTTTATCTCCGGCCGTACCATATGGTTTCAGCGTGATCGACGTTTTATCCAGTTTTCCTGTAGTCGTGCCATCAGTGAATTGGACAGTACCGGTCCAGGTCACTTCTTTATCCGACATGTTACGGATTGACCGGGTGAAGTTGCAGTTAATCACACAAGGGTTTTGGGCAAAAGACGGCTTGTCAAAGGTCGCGGCAGCTTTGACTGCGCGGCTTAAATCCAGACGACCGGCACCAATATCAAATGGTGTCGTCGCGGAGACGGAGTCTTCTTTCTTCAGACCGTTGACTGCAGTAGACGTCAGTGCGGTTTTGATTTCCACAGCAGTCCATTTCGGGAATTTCTGCTGCATAATCGCCGCGGCGCCTGCCACATGAGGTGCAGCCATGGACGTGCCGCTCATCAGCTGGAAGCCACGTTTATCAGCAAAGGCATCCGGTGATGTCGCAGACAGAATATCGCTGCCCGGTGCGCCCATGTCCGGCTTCAGAATATTGTTATCCCCGTCCGGACCACGCGATGAGAAATCGCTCATGTTGTCAGCGAATTGTGCGGATACCACGCGGCTGGCAAAGCGGCTGAGGGTTGCAGTGCTGTTCGGCGCGCCTTCGATTGATTTGGCCAGCTTGGCACCGTCCGCTTTGCTGATCATCAGCGCCGGAATCGTGGTATTTGGGTTAGACATTGACGTTGGCTGACCGTCGTTGTTCTGCACCATAATCACGCCTTTGGCGCCAGCAGCCATCGCGTTGTTAATCTTGTCGGTAAAAGCACAGGTGCCGCGCGAAATCAGCGCGAAGCTGTCTTTAAAAGTATCCGCCGGGAAGGCGGTACAAGCCAATGCATTGGTCGGTGCGGCTTTGGCTGTGTCGATCACTTTAGCCACCGGGTCTGCAGTCAGCCCGGAGATAGTGGCACCAAATTGTGAACCAGCGATACCGAGCATGGCCGCATCAGAACCGAATTTCACTGTGTTGCCGAAGAACCGGCCTGTGGTGGTACTGGCAATGGTGATACCACTTTCAATACAACCCGGGCAACCTACTGTCTGTGCCGCAGGGCCGCTGTTACCGGCGGAAGTCACGACCACTACACCGGCATCTTCTGCGGCTTTAAAAGCAGCCTGATAGGGGCTGGTGGCCGGATTGGCACCAGCACTGCCACCCCAGGAGTTATTGATGACATCGGCGCCATCTTTGACTGCCCAGTCCAGCGCTTCCAGTAACATCACGTTGGAGCCGCTGCCTGTGACGCTGCCGTCAGCACGGAATACCTGAAATAGAGCTTTGTAGGCCATCAGATAGGCACCTGGCGCCACACCTGAGACCGTCAGCTCAGTAAACCCACTTTCATCTGGTTTGCCGCCACCGCTCGCAAGGATATTGGTTGAACCATTCAATTTGCTTTTGGCGCGCACACCGACTGAAGTACCGGCCGTATGCGTACCGTGGCCGCCATTGCCGAGCGGGCTCATATACTCTTGTGGCACTGTCGCGAAAGTTGGTGTACTAAAACGGGCCACAATCAGCTTGTTATTACAGAACGTTGGCTCAACTGTCGCACAATAGTCGTTATTTGGTTTACTGGCAGGTGCAGAGAAGCCGGTGTCCTTAAACAGTGGGCTTTCCGGACGGATACCACCATCGATG
>JAIXSW010000284.1 GCA_027484495.1 Gammaproteobacteria bacterium | reverse complement strand
GGCAGCCGTCTGGTATTAAACATTTTCCCAAGTGTTGATACACCGACTTGCGCTACATCAGTGCGCAAATTTAACCAGGCGCTGAGCAGCCTGCAAAACACCAAAGTGTTGTGTATCTCTGCCGATCTGCCATTTGCTCAGGCGCGTTTTTGTGGCGCTGAAGGATTGGAATCGGTACAAAACGGTTCAAGCTTCCGCAGCAGCTTTGGTCAGGACTATGGTGTGACATTTGCTGATGGTCCGTTACGCGGCCTGTTGTCCCGTGCAGTTGTGGTGATCGACACTGACGGTAAAGTACTGCATACCGAGCAGGTTGCAGAAACTGCAGATGAGCCATCCTACGACGCGGCACTTGCTGTGCTGGCCTGAGCGATATCTGTCTGATCCAATCGCAGCCTTCGGGCTGCTTTTCTTTGTCAAAAATTCAATGAGGGTACGTATGTACACTGAAATTTCAAAATGAAATGACCAGCGCCAGCTGAAATATATAAATTAAGTATATATAAAACAATTAGATAGTGTTTTGTTTGATTATATTTCTGGAAATAACCTCATTTTAAGAGTACAAATGTGCGCTGAAAATATGTGATTGGCAGTTCGTACATGAGTAGTATTTATCGACGGTTCTACACCGAGGTGTGTCAGACGTTGTTTCGTCAACCCAATATCGTGGACGCGGCAGAGCCGTTGATCCAGCGCGTTTTCCCGTGGTTCCGTGCCGATTTTTATGCGGCAAGAGTGCTGCAAATTAAACCTCAGGCCGGTTGTCTGCGATTGAAACTGCAAGTCAGTCGGTTTTTTCCACTGTTTACGCCAGGCCAACATCTGCAATTGCGGGTCAGCATTCAAGGCGTACCGATGGAACGGACCTTCAGCATTTGCAGTAGCGTGCAACAACTGCATGCACAGCGCGAAATAGAACTGGCGGTAAAAATACAACCGCAAGGCCGTTTTACCGGCGCCCTGAGTGGCGAATTAACCCCAGGTAGCTATGTCCATTTGGGGGCGCCGACCGGTGATTTTGCCTTGTCTCAGGACCATGCAGCTTGCCTGATCGCGGCCGGTAGTGGCGTCACACCGTTGTTTTCGATGCTGAATTCGCTGAGCCGGCTCACTGTTCCGCTGCTGTTTGTCTACAGCTATCGCGGCGCGGCGCAATTACTGTTTGCCGAGCACTGGGCTGAGTTACAGGCAAAGTTTCCTTTGTTGCAGTTAGTGCTATGGGACTCTGCGGTGAATGGGCGGCTGACACCTGAACGCTTGTTTGCGAAGTTGCAGCCCGAGCTTCGCGGTAAGTTTCTGTTATGTGGTCCGACGGAGTTTACCCAGGATTTTCGCGCCGCATGTTTAGCACAGGGCGTCAGTCCGAACCAGATATCGACCGAAAGTTTTGGCTTGCTGCAGCGCACAGCGGCAACCAGTCAGCCAGTGCGGCTAACTCTGGGGCGACAGCAACATGACTTGGGTGGGCAAGGCTCCATTTTACAGCGGGCTGAACAAAGTGGCCTGGTGTTGCGCTATGGCTGCCGCCGTGGTGTTTGTATGCAATGCCTCTGTGACAAAAGTAGCGGCGTCGTGCGCAATCTGTTGACCGGAGAGTTATCGGATGCCGGCGCTGGCCGTATTCAGCTCTGTATCAGTGAGGCGGTAAGTCCGGTGGAATTAAGTAGCGAAGGGTTAGTCGTCTGATGAATCATTTACAAAATCCGCAGCCGGATGCCATGCAACTGGACTCTCTGGCGTTGGAACTTGATCAGTTGTTGCTCAAGGAAAAAGCCCGTCTTGGCCAGGCCGATGCCCGTTATTTACAACAGCTCATCTTCTGGCAACGTTGTGCAGCGCTCTGTGGCCGGCTAGGCATGCTGCTGTGTTGGTTTAGCTGGTGGTGGTTAGTGCCAGCCGTGCTGTTACTGGCGCTGGCAAAGATACTCGACAATATGGAAATCGGCCATAACGTGTTGCATGGGCAGTATGATTTCCTGCGCCATCCTCGGCTTAATTCTCAACAATATGAATGGGATATCGCCTGTGATGCCAAATCCTGGCAGCGCACCCATAATTTTGAGCACCATACTTATACCAACATTATTGGTCTGGACCGGGACTACGGTTATGGTCTGCTGCGACTCTCGGCAGATCTGCGCTGGCGCTTACAAAACAGTTGGCAGTTCCTGACCTATCTGACCTTAAGCACGTTTTTTCAGTGGGGGATCGCTTATCACGAATTGGCCGCGCAACGGGTGTTTTTCGGCCGGAAAAAAGCCGATCGTCACAGTCAGGTATCAGATCAACAACTAAAATCTGCTTTTCTGACTAAAGCACGACGCCAGTTGCTGAAGGATTATCTGATCTATCCGTTGCTGTGCTGGCCAGTTGCGCTGCCGGTGCTGCTTGGCAATCTTGCCGCTAACCTGTTGCGAAATTGGTGGACTGCCACGGTGATCTTTTGTGGTCATTTCACCGGACAGGCGCAGGTGTTTCAACCGGCTGACTGCATTGATGAAAGCCGTGGCCACTGGTACTACCGGCAAATTCTCGGCTCGTCCAATTTTACCGGACCGCGTTGGTTGCATATTTTGACCGGACACCTCAGCTGTCAGATTGAACATCACTTGTTCCCGGACTTGCCAGCTTGGCGTTATCCGGCGTTGTGTCACGAGGTGCGGGCGATCGCAGAGCGACACGGTATTCCTTACAACAGCGGCAGTTTCGGCCGGCAATATCTGAGTGTACTGCAGCGGATTTTACGTTATTCCCGCCCTTAATGGCTTGACCTGTCTGGCAGAAATGTTCAGGCTGATGTTTTGTTCTGACAGACAGGTGCAAACATGACCACAGCAACGATTAGTGCTTTGAAACAATTGGCTTATGTCGTCTCTGATGTGCCGCGGGCAGTGGCTTTTTTTCAGCAATTGGGCTTGCCGTTGTTATTTCAGCCATCTGCGCAGTTGGCTTTTATGGCTATCGGGCCTGTGCGGTTGATGCTGACGCAACCACAGGGGGCCGGCATCGTTGGGCAAAACTCGGTGTTGTATTTACAGTGTCAGCAGATTGAAGCTGAGTATCAGCGCTTACAGGCGGCGGGTGTTGCCGGTGAAAAAGCACCACACTGTGCGGCGCCAATGGGGGACTATGATTTGTGGTTGGCGTTTTTCCGCGATCCGGACGGCAATTTGCTGGCTTTACTCGAAGAAAAACTGACGAAAATCTGATATTTTCTGGCAATAGCGTCAACTGATTGCTATTGACGCGCAAGTCTGGGTACACTCGGATTGAAAATAACAATAATATTATAAATCTGAGGCTTAGCTTGAGAAATCTATACTCGGGGTTCCTGCTGGGATTGCTGCTGATTTGCTCCAGTCTGTTTTACGGACTGGCCCTGACCAATTCCGATAAAAAATTTCAGCAACAGGCGTCGGTGTTGGATGGCACCTGGCGCTTAGTATCAGTGCGCCAGTTTGATGCGTCCGGTAACGCTTTGCCAGAGTCTTCGTCGGTGCAAGCACTGCAATCATTGAAGATTGTCGCAAACCGCCACTTCAGCCGTGTTACGACAGCGGACGATGGCAAAGTGATCAGCACCACTGCAGGTTTAATTGAACTCAGTACTGATTTGTATCGGGAGTACACCGGGTTTAAACCGGATGCCCGCAGCAGTCTTGCTTATCAGTGGCAACTTGAAGAAGGCCGGCTGACACAACGGCGAACCGATAAAGATCAGGTGATTGAAGAGGTCTGGCAACTGGTGGAGTGAGCGTCAGTTCGCTGTAGTCTTCCGGTTCAAACCGGTTAAATTCCGATATATTTCTGCAACTTCGTAAATATTTCTCTGCAGTTTCTGTAGATTGAATGCAAGGCGACGGAAATGCACTAAGCTTGCTCAGAACGAGTCAAATCGACGGGGCAAGTTATGAAATCTTCAGGTTTTGTTTGCTTAATATCCGTACTTTTCGTCCTTACCGCATGCGGCCCTCAGGCGCCAATGCCTGCCCAGCCAGAATCAACATCAGCCAGCAGTGCCACACCAGAACCCAAAACACCCGCAGCAGTTGCCGCAACAAATGCAGTCACGCCAGTGGCGGCACAGTGTCAGCTAAAGCTTGGTTTTGAAGCCTGGGAACCCTATCAATACACAGCACTGGATAACAAACCGTCAGGCCTTGATATTGAGTTAATCCAGGCGATTGCCAAGCAGATGGGCTGTGAAATCATTGCCCAACAAGGCAGCTGGACCGATTTGATCGGTTCGCTGAAAGCCGGAAATGTCGACTTGTTGCTTGGCGCGTCGATCACGCCGGCCCGGCAGGAATATGCGCATTTTTCCGAACCATACCGGCAGGAGCAATTTGTGTTGTTTGTCCGTTCGGCGGACGTAGCCGGTTATCCACAAAATACCTTGGCAGAATTTATTGGTGCAGGTAAAAGAGTCGGCATCATCAGTGAATACTATTACGGGGCTGAGTTTGCGGATTTATATAATCAGGCGCCGCTAAAACAACAATTTGTCGAAGCATCTTTAAGCGAACTGAATCTGGCGCGGCTGCTGGATGAGGATATCGATGGCATGCTGGAAGATAGTTTTGTCGGCCATGCGATGCTCAGACGCAAAGGTCTGGATAAACAAATTGGTGCGCATTCTATTTCAATGGGCAGTACCGATGTGTTTGTGATGTTCAGCAAAGCCACAGTGAAAGCAGAGCAGGTCAATGCTTTTAATCAGGCGTTAGCCGCGATAAAAGCCGATGGCCGCTATAACGGCATTATCCAGCGTTATATCCATTAAAGGCGATGAGTCGCTTGCTGCAGGATTTGGCAGGTAAAGCTTGTTTTCAGATAAAACCCGCGCGGCAGAGCCTGGACTGGCTCGCCGC
>JAIXSW010000318.1 GCA_027484495.1 Gammaproteobacteria bacterium | reverse complement strand
CCCTGATCGAAGTGCTGGATCGCAATGACATCCGGCCTGATTTAATTAAAGATGTTGAACGTTGTGAAGGCGCCTTAGTGAACTGGTCGCGCCACCCGCATATTTCAGATGAATTGCTGAGTACCATGTTGCAAAAATCGGTGCGCCTGCAAAGCGAACTGCTGCGTGGTGCCAAATTTGCCAATGTGCTCAAAGATGACAAATTCCTCGGCCCACTGCGGCAACGCTTTTTTATCCCGGGCGGCACCTGTTATTTTGATCTGCCCCAATTGCAATACTGGTACACGCTGGATTTGGCCACGCGGCATAAGCAGGCGCAGGATTGGATCGCACATTTGACGTTAGTCGAACAAGCCATCAGTTTTGTACTGACTTTTATCCGCGAGCGTGGACAGTTCCAGCCTGCCAGTGCTGAAAACGGCTTCTTTCAGAGCAATACTGAACAATTTGAACTGTTACGCGTCCGCTACCCACTGAGTTATGGCTGTTATCCGACGATCAGTGGCAATAAATATCGTTATGCCATCCGCTTTATGCAGTTGTGTGATACGCAGGGCCGCGCCACCACCGACCAACAAATTGGTTTTGAGCTCGCCTGCTGTTAGAAACTTTAAAGCCCGACTGCAGATGCCGTATAATAGCGCTCTGTTTTCCCCGCGATGAGTAACCCCCTGATGTCTCCTACTATTGTGCAATGCCCGACTTGTCAGACAGCTGTGATCTGGCAGCCGGAGTCAAAGTACCGGCCTTTTTGCAGTGATCGCTGCCGCTTAATAGATTTAGGTGAATGGGCCAGCGAGAGCCGGCGCATCGCCGATAAACAACCGCTTGAAGCCGGCATTGGCGATGCTGACCTGTTAGCACTGGAAGATGAACTGATGCAACAGGACAACCAGTTCTTTAAAGACTGATAGGTTAGGTCGTTAAAACAGCGTGGCAACAGCTGCCAGGATCGGCGCATTCGCATCCGGAAACTGATGGTCCTGTAACACGCTGTGGTGCACCCAGGCCACTTGCTGGCCTTCACGCCCCTCACCTTCACCTTGTGGGTTGCTCACGTGCCATACATCCAGCAATACACGTTTTTCCGGATAATCGTACTCCAGCTGTAATAACGGAACGGCGTCTGTTACCTGCAAGCCCACTTCTTCCCACAGCTCGCGGTGCAATGCCTGCAACACGGTTTCGCCGCTCTCCACTTTACCACCGGGAAACTCCCAGCGTCCGCCCTGATGCAGCTGTTCCGGTCTTTTGCTGATAAACACTTGCTCACCACGCGTGATCACGCCAACAGCGACATGGATAGATTTCATTGATTTTTCCTCTTGTGCGATATGTCGCTTCAGGTAGCTACGATTTTTGCCTGAAAACCGCCGAAAAGCTCCGGGTACCACGTACCTGCATTTTCGGCATACCGTCCATCCCTGGACATAAAAAAAGCAGAGCGAGCTCTGCTTTTTCTTCTGATTTGGCCTGCTTTATCAGCTCAGCTTACCATGACACTGTTTGTATTTTTTACCTGAGCCACAAGGACATGGGTCATTCCGGCCGATTTTATCAGCTTCGCGGAATACCGGGCCTGGCGGCGTCGCCGGCACTTCACCACCAACATGCTCAGCTTCGGCATGCTGGTATTCCATTTCGACCTGCTCAGCTTTGCGACGCTGTTCTTCAACGGCTTCTACATCTTCCGGAGCACGGATTTGCACACGGCTCAGTACGCCAATCACGTCAAGTTTCAGCTGATCCAGCATCGTCGAGAACAGTTCAAAGGCTTCACGTTTGTATTCCTGTTTCGGGTTCTTCTGCGCATAACCACGCAGGTTGATGCCCTGACGCAGGTGATCCATAGCCGCCAGATGCTCTTTCCAATGTGTATCCAGGCTTTGCAGCATCACGGCCTTCTCAAACTGACGCAACACCTGCACACCCACCATTTCTTCTTTGAGCTGGTAAGTTTTGTCGACTACATCCTGAATACGCTCACGCAGCTTCTCTTCAAACAGTTTGCTATCGTCAGCCAGCCATTTTGCAATCGGCATATCGATACCAAAGTCTTTGCGGAACCGCGCTTCCAGGCCCGGAATGTCCCACATTTCGTCTAAAGATTGTGGCGGAATATACTGGTTAATGACTGTCTCAACGACATCCTGCCGCACGGCAGCAATAGTTTCGGTGATATCATCGGCAGCCAGCAATTCATTGCGCTGCTCATACACCACTTTCCGTTGATCGTTGGCAACGTCATCAAATTCAAGCAGTTGCTTACGGATATCGAAGTTACGCGCTTCAACTTTACGCTGGGCGTTTTCGATGGCACGGCTGACCAGCGGGTGCTCAATCGCCTCGCCTGATTCCATACCGAGTTTGCGCATCATGCCGGCCATGCGGTCTGAAGCGAAAATACGCATTAACGCATCGTCCAAGGCCAGGTAAAAACGGCTGGAACCGGCGTCACCCTGACGACCAGCGCGACCACGCAGCTGATTATCAATCCGGCGTGATTCATGCCGTTCAGTACCGATGATATGTAAACCACCGGCGGCGATCACTGCATCGTGGCGTTGTTGCCATTCTGCTTTTAATGCCGCAATTTGTTCTTCGGATGGATTGTCCAGCTTCGCAACATCAGACTGCCAGTTACCGCCCAGCACGATATCGGTACCACGACCCGCCATGTTTGTAGCGATAGTCACAGTGCCCGGACGACCTGCTTCAGCGATGATCTGCGCTTCATTCGCATGGAATTTGGCGTTCAGCACCTGATGCGGGATCTTTTCTTTATGCAGCAACGTCGACAGATACTCTGAACTTTCAATCGAGGCGGTACCAACCAGCACCGGACGGGCTGCAGCACGCGTCTCTTCAATATCTTTGATAATCGCCTGGTATTTCTCTTCTGCAGTCAGGTATACCAGATCCGGCATATCTTTGCGGACCATAGGTCTGTTCGTTGGTACAACGATGGTTTCCAGACCATAAATCGTCTGGAATTCAAAAGCTTCTGTATCTGCAGTACCGGTCATACCGGCCAGTTTGTCGTACAGACGGAAATAGTTCTGGAACGTGATTGAAGCCAGCGTCTGGTTCTCGTTCTGGATCCGCACGCCTTCTTTGGCTTCAATCGCCTGGTGCAGACCTTCAGACCAGCGACGGCCTTCCATGGTACGGCCGGTATGTTCGTCGACGATAACGATCTGATTTTCTTTGATCACATAATCAACGTCTTTCTTAAACAGATTGTGCGCGCGCAAACCGGCATAAACATGGTGTAACAAGGTGATATTTGCCGCTGAATACAGCGAATCGCCTGGCTGCATCAGACCACGCTCGACCAGAATTTCTTCAACGCGGATCTGTCCGCGTTCAGTCAGATAAATCTGCTTGGCTTTTTCGTCGATGGTGAAGTGACCATCGCCCATTTCACCTTCCTGGTCTTCTTTTTCCTGACGCTGCAGCATCGGTACCACCTGATCAATCTGGCGGTACAGCTCTGAACTATCTTCGGCCTGACCTGAAATGATCAGTGGGGTACGGGCTTCATCAATCAGGATAGAGTCGACTTCATCGATAACGGCGTAGGCTAAATCGCGTTGCACGCGGTCCGGCATACTGAATGCCATATTGTCGCGCAGGTAATCAAAACCAAATTCGTTATTGGTGCCATAAGTGATATCAGCATTATAAGCCTGCTGCTTTTCCATATGCTGCATGCCGGGCACGTTGACACCCACGGTCAGGCCGAGGAAATTAAACAGCGGCTCATTGGTCGCTGCGTCGCGACGTGCCAGGTAGTCGTTCACGGTAATGACATGCACGGCATTGCCGCTCAGTGCATTGAGGTAGGCTGGCAACGTTGCAGTCAGCGTTTTACCTTCACCGGTACGCATTTCAGAGATTTTGCCCTGATGCAGGACGATCCCGCCAATCAACTGAACGTCAAAGTGACGCATGCCAAACACGCGTTTACTGGCTTCACGGACAGTGGCAAAGGCTTCAGGCAGTAAATCATCAAGCGAGATACCATCGGCATACCGTTGTTTGAAATCCGCGGTCTTCTGCTGCAGTTCAGCATCAGACAAGGCGGCAAACTGGCTTTCCATTGCATTAATCTGATCCACTGTTTTGCGCAGTTTTTTCAGATAACGATCGTTCCGGCTACCAACTAATTTGGTAAAAAGCTTTCCTAACATTGTCCTGGTACCACTATTTTAATGTTGAGACCGCAGTGCGGTCCTGGCAGAGCCATATAGTCTGTTATTGAGCGGGCCGATGAAAGCCTGCGGATTCATTTGTTTACCATTTCTGAGCACTTCGTAGTGCACATGCGGGCCTGTTGATCGGCCGGTATTTCCCAGCGTAGCAACCTGTTGCCCTTTGTCGACCAATTGACCAATCTGAACATTTACCGCTTTTGCATGCGCATACCGGGTACGATAGCCGCCGGCATGTTCAATTTCGACCATCCGGCCATAACCAAAACGTTCGCCCGCCCAGGTTACGATACCACCGGCCGTTGCAATGATCGCACTGCCTTCTTCACCGGCGAAATCAACGCCCTGGTGAATCGCGGGTTCTCCGGTAAACGGGTCGGTCCGTACACCAAATGCCGATGACAAATAACCAGCCAGTACCGGTCGGCCAGACAACTGACTGTTTAATCCAATATGGTGATTCAGATCGAGAGATTCAAGCAGACTGAAGCGGGATTGTTCATACACCAGGTCCTGTTCCAGTTCAGACATCCGTTGCAGCATATCGGTGACTTCAAACAAACCTTCGGTACTGGTGGTCTGAGCCGGACCGCCCATCGGCGGTGGCTGACGCAGATTAAACTGTTCTGCCGGCAGGTCCGCTGCATCGATCAATCGCTCACCCACCATATTCAGACGGTTTACCTGCGCTTGTAATGAGGCCACTTTTGCCGTTAATGCGGCGATTTGATGCTCGGCTTGTTGGCGGATCGCCAAAACCTCAGCGTTTTCGCCAGCAGCACCAGGCAATGGATTTAGCGGGTAAGTTGTTGGGTCTGTCCAGATCCGGCCTAAAGCCACACCTGCACCGACGGCAATACAAAACAGCAACGCCGCACTGACCAGCCGCTGACTGGCGGTGGTTCCAAAACGACCGCTATGATGTCGGTCATCCGGAAAAACTGTTAGACTCATGGGACCTCAGTTTCTGTGTTTTTGTTATGGCCCGCTATTCGCGCAAACCGGTCGACCTGATGACGCTGTTGCAACAAAACCCTGTGTATCAGGGGCAACAGCAAGCAGATATAGTGCGACACCTTAATACCGAATTAATGCAGATTCTGCAACTGGAAAAGCTGACTTTCTGTAAGGTGAACCGGGTTCAGGCCGGCCGGGTACAAATTATGTGCAGTTCTGCAAGCTGGGCAATGAGCCTCAAGATGCAGAACGGCGACATTCTAACGAAATTCCGCCAGAATGTCCTGCCTGAATGTATGGGCATTGATATTGAAGTGAATCCGAATCTGGATTTACGTTATCAGACTTTGACCCCAGCCGCCGCAGACCAGCCAGCCGCACGTCAAATCAGTGAACAAGCCGCAGGTTATTTGTTAGCGAGTGCCGAGAATGCTGACCCAATACTGGCAGATAAATTACGCAAACTAGCAGCATTGGCCCAAACCGGCAAAAAGTCCTGACGGGCTGACCGTGCGCACAAACAAAAGGCGACCGAAGTCGCCTGTTTGCTGAATTCCTATCCGGTTTACGCCAGTTGCGGTGCCAGATAAGAAATTGGTAACTGTGCCGGTTTGTCGAAAGTAACAAACTCCCAGTTTTCCTGATTGGCCAATACCGCGCACAACAGCTGATTGTTCAGCGCATGACCGGTTT
>JAIXSW010000352.1 GCA_027484495.1 Gammaproteobacteria bacterium | reverse complement strand
TCGTTCTATTGATGTTGCCCACCATGGCGAGCTGGCATAGCGACGTTGCCAGCAACCGCGTTACCACATCGTTTTCATCGACTACAACCTCGGTACCGGTAAAAACGGCCGGCAACCGCTGGAAGAATTACGCCATTTTGGATTGCAGGATACTGACAGCATCGGCCTGCTGGCCAACGGTAAAAATACCGTCCCTATGTGGATTCGCGCGGTAGAGCTTGCACCAGACGATGATGAGATCAAGCCATTTTGACAAAGTGTGTTATGCACACGGCTGCAGCAGATCCAACCAAAGAAAGAATGTTTGTATGCCTTGTATCAGGCGATGATGATGCAGGACTGACCCACTGTCGATGTCGTGGCCAAGCTGAAAAAGATCCGCTCTGCTGCGATCTGGCAATGTTGTGCGACCAAGTCGGTGAATTTGAACTGGCCGAACAACTTGAGCCGGTAGCCCGACTACATGCAGATCCCATTGCGCTCCGTCTGTGGCGGCAGCAACAGCAGCATGTCGAACCGCAGCGATTGGCTTTCAGTCAGTTTGGCTGGCAAGGCCTGAGCTGCTATGAACAAAACGGTTATGCCGGCGCCGCCAAACACTATGAACAAGCTCTGCTATGGGCGCCGCGTAATAATTCAACACAACTCAATCTGTTGCAATCGGTGTTGCAATGTATCAGCCATAACATGCCGATTGTCAGTGTCACGCCGGCTGACATTATCCGACGTATCCAGCTACAACCATTAGTCGGTGCCTAGCCGAAACGTCTACAGATGTTACAACGCCAAATCGCGGATTTAATCGCAAGTAGACAATTAAGCCGGATAGGCTAAAGACTTTTTGCTGCATCTATCTCAGCTAACAATTCTGACAACAAAGTACTGGCTCCCAAACGCATTCCTGCCGGATTAGCCAGCTGCCCGGTGATATCTTCATACATTTGCAGTAATTCCAGCGCCTGCGCAACAGTCCGGACACCGCCTGACGCTTTAAAACCGACCGGGCGATCAGCGCCGGCAATAGCGGTCAGTATGATCCGCGCAGCTTCCAGCGTCACCCCTACTGCGACTTTGCCGGTTGACGTTTTAACAAAGTCAGCCCCGCCTTCGATCGCCAACTCCGTCGCTTTGCAGATCTGCTGCGCTGTACCCAACGCCCCAGACTCGATAATGACTTTCAAGCAGACTTCGCCACAAGCCTGGCGTACCGCACTGAGGAAGAGTTTCACCGCGGCGTGATCGCCGGCTAACAAGGCTTTGTATGGCAGCACCGCATCGATTTCAGTCGCGCCCTGTGCAATGGCATCATTGATTTGCTGAACAACCTGCGCAACCGGCAGATCGCCATCGGGAAAATTCACTACAGTTGCGACCGGCACCGGCATCTTTTGTTGCTGCAGATGTGCCAAAGTCTGGCCAATAAATTGCGGATAGACACAAAATGCCGCTGGCAGCGCCTCAGGCGTAGCCGCTTGCGCCAGCCACTGTGCCATATCGGTGTCAGTATCGTTGTCGCTCAAACGGGTTAAATCCAATAGCCGCAGCAGCTGCTGTAAACGTAGAGAACTGGTCATGGTTAAGATTCCTGTGGCCGGTGCATGTGGGCACTCTTAGGCTTATTTTTATCGAGATTGTTTGGTAGATTGCTGAACCTGCTGGCGGATTAAAACAGAAAGCAGCAGCGTTGCAAAGACAGCTCGGGTATAGCATTTAGCTGTCGTCTGCGCTCAGCGTCAACTGCATCTGATGATGTTTCAGATAAGCTTTGGCATCGCGCCAGGCCGGATAATACTGCGCCACCAGTTGCCAGAAAGCCGGTGAGTGGTTCATCTGCCGCAAATGCGCCAGTTCATGGACCACCACGTAGTCGGACACCCAGGCCGGCGCCAGCAGTAGCCGCCAGTTCAGACAAATAGTCCCGTCACTGTGACAACTGCCCCAGCGGGTCTGCCATCCTTTGATCATTAATTGCTGGTACGACAGCCCCATCAATCCGCTCCAGTGTGCCAGCCGCTCACTGAAATAATGCTGTGCTTCCTGATAGTACCAATCTTCCAGTAATGACAATACTTGCTTCGGTCGATTTGCCGGTTTGATCCGACGCGATAATTGCACCCAAAGCGTCTGGCCTTCCAGGGTCACGCCGGTCACAACGTCGTCGACAACCCGCAGCCGTAATGGTAAATCCCGCAGGACCAGCTGGTCGCCCAGCACCGGATAACCCTGTTGTGGCCGCTGCTCGCGATGCTGCAGATGCGTGTTGATCCAGTTGGCTTTGCGTTGAATAAACTGGTCAATTTGTAACTTATCCAGGTACAGGGGCGACAATACAATCAGACCTTGAGGCCCAACCTGCAACGCCAGTGTGCGGCGGCGGCTGGAGCGTTTCAGCTGATAAGGAATAGTACTGAACTGACAGACTTCGTTCACTGCCTGCTCCGGTTAGATAAAAAAGCCGCCGCAGCATACCGAAAGCGTCGCCGTCGCTGCAAGGGGGCTTTAGACAGCCCCGCTTTTCCAATGTTATGATGCAGACCTGATATCACCGCAGCGTATATATGGACACGGCATTCACTATGAAAATCATTTCATTTAATATCAATGGGCTACGTGCACGGCCACATCAACTGCAAACGCTGGTCGCAGCACATCAACCTGACTTTATCGGGCTGCAGGAAATCAAAGTACACGATGACGAGTTTCCAATGGAAGACGTCAAAACACTCGGATACCACATCTATCATTTCGGCCAGAAAGGTCATTATGGTGTTGCGATCCTGAGTAAAATGCCGGCCGATCAGATGTTATATGGCTTTCCCGGTGATGCAGAAGATGCACAGCGCCGCATGCTGATTGGTCATTGGACGCTGGCTGATGGCAAGCGGTTCACCTTGCTCAATGGCTATTTCCCTCAAGGCGAAAGCCGCGACCATCCGGTGAAATTTCCAGCGAAACAACGCTTTTATGCCGATTTGCTGCACTATCTGCAAACTTATCATCAACCGGGTGACTACGTTGCCGTCATTGGCGATATCAACATTTCACCATTGGATCTCGATATCGGCATCGGTGAACCGAACCGTAAACGCTGGTTAAAAGATGGCAAATGTTCGTTTTTGCCGGAAGAGCGCGACATGCTGCAAACCATTAAAGACTGGGGGCTGATTGATACTTTCCGCCAGCTGCACCCGGAGCGCACTGAACGTTATAGCTGGTTTGATTATCGTTCCAAGGGTTTCGACGATAATCGTGGTCTGCGAATTGATGTCGTGATGGCAACTGCGCCCCTCGCAGCGCTGTGTCAGGCCTCCGACGTCGATTATGACATCCGCGCGATGGAGCGGCCGTCCGACCACGCGCCAGTCTGGGCAGAGTTTGACCTGAAATAAGCTGATGAGCTGGTTTATCGCCATTCTGGCATTGCTGTATTATCTGGTGTCAGACCGGAAGGTCCTGACACTGCTGCGCCAGCCACTGATCCAGGCGCTGTTTGTCGGCGCCGTGCTGGTTTTATCAGTGCTGTGGCAGCTCAAAGCACAGTTACCGGATTGGCCTGCCCTGCATTTTCTTGGCATCACTACAGTCACGCTGGTGCTGGGCTTACGGCTGACATTACTGGTGATCCCGCTGGCGCTGCTGTTGCCGCAGATCGCTGCATCTATAGCCGGTCAGCCCAGGCTGGCTATTGAATTAGAGGTCTTAAACTGGACTGCCCTCTGCCTGGTCGCATTACAAAGTTACTTGTGCTATCTGCTGGTCAGCCGTCTATTGCCGGCACATCTGTTTGTGTCGATATTTGTCAGCAGTTTTTTAAATAGCTTGGTCAGTGCGCTGTGTTTTGTCGCCTGTCTGGCCGTTGGCTATTTTGCTGTACTTGAGCTCGGTACCGACACACAGCCAGGTGAGTTTCTGTTGGTGATGCCATTGCTGGCAATGCCGGAAGCGTTACTGAA
Organism: Gammaproteobacteria bacterium; assembly: GCA_027484495.1. Lineage (GTDB taxonomy): Bacteria > Pseudomonadota > Gammaproteobacteria > Enterobacterales > Alteromonadaceae > Pararheinheimera. Next base: position 819 of record JAIXSW010000352.1, on the reverse strand, counting down.
CGGCATGGCAATGACTCTGTTGTTGGTGTACCGGCCACATTGGGTGGCAGCCTTTCGGCAGGACTAAGCGCTCTGCTGTAATCAGAGCCAGTGCCGGAAAAACGCTTTATCAAGCTGGCGGAATGCCGATTGTAAAACGGTCGCAAGGTCGGCATAACTGGGCTTGCCAGTGGCCGCTTGTGGCACCTGCACACCTGCCTGTTGCATCTGACTGCGAATATCCTGATACCAATGACTAATTGCTGGTGGCAACACGGTCTGGGCACGCAGCCCAAGCCAGTAATAGCCTTGCAAAGGCAACGCCAGTAGAAACAAACCACATGACAGCGCCGACCACAGGTAGGTACTGCCAAAATACTGTAACTGCACACACACCGACAACACGGCCAGCGGCGGCATCCACATTTTGAGTAGCAGGGTCAGGCGGATCATCCGGTTCTCCGGAAATAGGCCATTTAATTCTTGCAACAGGGGCCAGGTGTTGCTGTATTGCACACCCATTTGCAACGTACTGCGGACATCTGTGCGCATCGCAGGACTCCGGAAATAAAGCATCTAAAACAACACTAGCATAAACAGGGACCGCCAGCCTATGGTTCATCGAAAAAAGCCGGATACCGCGTCAGGCAAAGGCTGCACAGTTGAAAGAAAATCGTGCATAAATCACCACATTGAATGAAAACATATATTTTCAGGCCTTTGATAGCATTCATCTCAGTGTCATCAAATAACAAATTTTGTGCCATTCAACATTATCTATATATTTCATGTAGATAGTAAAGATAAACAGAACAACCCACAAAGTTATCCACAGAATCT
>JAIXSW010000609.1 GCA_027484495.1 Gammaproteobacteria bacterium | reverse complement strand
TAAAAATCTGCTCACGCGTTTCGATGGGAGTATCAACCGGCATAAATGCCTGATTTTGTAATAAATCGTCAGCAGAACGCAGCATTTGATTCGCCGGCGTCTGCTGACAGCCAGTGAGCGCTGCCATCAGCAGCATCAGTACTATTCGCCACATCACACACCTCCACCACCACTGAAGTTGTCGCCTGTGGGATTTCAGGCAAGCAATATTTCAGCTTAGTGCTTTGTGACCCTGTCATGGCAAATATTTGTGATAAGCAGGGCGCAGAAGGGACGAGAGGACGACCACCGCACTGGCAAATTCTGGCAACTTAACGTAACGCAGGCGAATGATTCTTCAACGCATCAGCTGACAAGGCAACGACCACAGCAAACGCCAACCTGCCTGCGCATCATATTGCACAGCGACCAGCGTGCCCTTTTTCACCGACAATTGCTGTGCACTGCACCCCAGCATCAGCGCCAACAACTGGGATAATTCAGGCTCGTGCCCAACCAGGAGCAACGTAGCCGGCCAGTCTGCCCGCGCTTGCTCGATGTGTGCCAGCTGTATTTCCGCGGCGGTGCCATGTGACAGCCACAAAGTCTCCTGGACTTCGGTTTGCAAATCGGCACTGGCACACACCAGCATCGCAGTTTGTAAGGCGCGGGGATAAGGACTGGTCAGCACCAGATCTGGCTGCAATTGCTGACGGCGAATAAAATTGCCAATCCGCAGCGCCTGCTGCCGGCCTTTCTCCACCAGACACCGATCAACATCGGGGCGCAATACAGATCGATCTTCGGCTTTGGTATGACGTAACAGGTAAATGGTTTGAACCGACATAAGCACTCCGGGTACAAGTCAGCCCCCAGTGTCAGCGATCCAGATGACAACAACAAGACAGAAAGCAATGAGAAAAAATACCGATTGAACGCTGTAGCAAGCGAGCGGGTCCCGCAGGGATTTTTGGCAATTGCCAAAAACACAAAAACGTCCGGAACGTTATTCACTCGCAACATCCATGTCGCTCGCCTGACGGCAGCTAAAGCTGTGCAAAACAGCAATCCTGCCGTTTTGTGGACAGCCATGGGGTGAAAATTTGCAGGGATGTAAAATGCAAAAAATCGCCAGGAGCGATTTTTGACCGCCACAGGCTGGTTGCGAAGCAATTTTCTACATGGATGTAGAAAACACAAAACCGCTTGGAAAGCGGTTTTGGACGGCGGAACGCCGGTCCCGCAGGGATTTTTGGCAATTGCCAAAAACAAAAAATCCAGCATGAAGCTGGATTATTTGGTGCCTAGGGGGGGACTCGAACCCCCACGCCGCGAAGCGCTAACACCTGAAGCTAGTGTGTCTACCAATTCCACCACCGAGGCATATGCCGCCGACGCCGTGCATATTATGCGCCAGTGGCAAAGTCGTCAACTGCTGAATGCAAAAAATCTGGCAAAAGCAGTTTGATTGCACAAATCATCAGCAACCTGCAGAAATCTGCGGCAGTCCCGCCCGATTTGGCATTTTTAACTGCCGGCTTCGTTGTGCTGCCGCCATAAAAAAACGGAGCACCAGGCTCCGTTTTTCAGCTCAACACAAAGATCAGTACTTGGCTTTTTTCAGCAGACCAATTTCTTCCAGACGTTGTAATAAATAGTCGTTGGAATTAATCGGCTGCGGATAACGGTCCGGATTCTCAGCACTGACGCAAGAACTCAGCGTTTCGATGACAAAATCCGGGTTCGGGTGCATGAAAAACGGAATCGAATAACGTGGCTGACCTGCTGCAGCGCCAGCCGGATTCACCACACGATGCGTCGTAGACGGCAGCACATGGTTGGTCAGACGTTGCAGCATATCGCCGATATTGACCACGATAGTGCCCGGAATAGTCGTCACAGGCAGCCAGCTGCCGTCGCGACGTAAAATTTCCAGACCCGATTCGTGGGATCCCACCAATAAAGTGATGAGGTTAATATCTTCATGCTGCCCGGCGCGGATACTTTGCGTCGAAGTATCCTGGATCGGCGGATAATGGATCGGCCGCAAAATAGAGTTACCGTAATCCACTTTGTCAGCAAAGTATTTTTGGTCTTGCTTCAGGAAAAGGGCCAAAGCTTCCAGCACCTGGCAACCGAGGTTTTCCAGCGCCTGATACAGGGTATAAGTTGCCGCTTTAAACTCCGGCACTTCACTTGGCCAGACATTCGGATACAAGCATTCATGCTGGGCCGGACCATTCAGCTCACGGCCAACATGGAAGAACTCTTTTAAATCCGGATGCTTGCTGTCTTTGGCTTTCTCAACGCCAAATCCCGTATAGCCCCGCGCGCCGCCTTGACCTGGCACATGGTACTGCTGTTTTACTTCAGTCGGTAAAGCAAAAAATTGTTTAATTGCTTTGTAGGTTTCCCCAACCACTTCGTCTGCAATGCCATGGCCACTAATGCCACAGAATCCAAACTCAGTGTAGGCTTTGCCAATTTCGGCAACAAAGGCGTCTTTGTCGGTGGCAAACCGTCTGATGTCCAACGTAGGGACTTGTTGTTGAGTCATAATATCGACCTGTTTTTAACTTAACGAGAAGAAAAAGCCTGCAATGGCCGCACTCATCAGGTTCGCTAATGTTGCGGCAAACAAGGCTTTTAAACCCAGCTCTGCGATATCACTGCGCCGACTTGGCGCCATGCTGCCAAGACCACCCAGCAAAATGGCAATCGACGAGAAATTCGCAAAGCCACACAGCGCTATCGTGACAATAATCTGCGTGTGCGCCGACAATTCACCGGCTTCCACATGCTTCATAAAATCGACGTAAGCGACAAATTCATTGATCACCAGTTTCTGCCCGATAAAACTGCCGGCCAGACGTGCTTCTTCCCAGTTGACGCCCAAAATAAACGCCAGTGGCTGGAACAAATAACCAAAAATCAGCTGCAGGGTCAGGCCTTCAAAACCAGCCAGACCACCGACCCAGCCAACAATACCGTTGACCAGTGCAATCAAGCCAACAAAGGCCAATAACATCGCGCCCACATTCAATGCCAACTGCAAACCACTGGCTGCGCCAGCAGCGGCAGCATCAATGACGTTGGTATTTTTTTCATCTGCAGTTAATTCAGTTAAATCATTTTTTGGCGTGTCGGTTTCCGGCAGCAACAGTTTTGCCATCAGCAGACCGCCAGGCGCAGCCATAAAGCTGGCTGCGATTAAATACTTCAGTTCGACGCCCATGCCGGCATAACCTGCCAGCACTGAACCGGCTACTGACGATAAACCACCAACCATCACCGCAAATAACTCAGAGCGCGTCATGGTAGGGATAAATGGCCGCACCACTAAAGGCGCTTCAGTTTGGCCGACAAAAATATTCGCAGCGCTATTCATCGATTCGGGCCGGCTGGTTCCGAGCAGTTTTTGTAAGCCGCCACCGAGCACGCTAATCACCACCCGCATCACGCCGATGTGATACAGCACAGCAATTAATGATGAAAAGAAAATAATGACGGTCAGTACGTGAATGGCAAAGACAAAACCATACTTTTTCGCACCGGCGTCACCGAATAAAAACAAAATCCCCTGGTTGGCGTAACCGATAACGGCACCCACGGCATCCGACACACTAATCAGCACGTCTTTGCCGGCCGGGACGTATAACACAAAAGCACCAATCGCCAGCTGAATTGCAAAGGCACCACCGACAGTGCGCCATTTAATAGCGTGCCGGTGCGTCGAGCAAAGATAAGCGATTAATAAGATGGCAGCGATGCCAACTAAACTCATCATATTGATTTTCCTTGGATTTTAGATCCGCTACAGCACTGCGGAATTATTGTTCTTGTGATGCTGAAATCCTAGGATAGCATCAAAAGATCAAGTAGTTACAGTTTCAAAGCGGGAGCCTGAGCTGAGTGCCCGGGCTTGGAATTGCTCTTATGGGGTTGTCTGAACTTGAAGTTTTGCCTGCCGATTATATAGCAGAATACTTGCAATTGAAAAGAGACTAATTTAACAGCAATGCAAACAAATAAAACACTGGAAATCGCTGCTTGTTCGCCACCAGTTCAAAGATGTTCGTTGCCAATCGCTCAAAACAATAAATCCCGCCATAGCGGGATTTATTGTCGTATTTGAGGCCTGATTAATTGGCCAGCAAGGCACGGATTTTGGTTTTCAGAATATCAATCGCAATCTGGTTTTTACCACCGCGGGTCACCACGATGTCAGCGTACTGTTTCGACGGTGCGATAAACTCAAAAAACGCCGGTCGGACATAGTTCTCATATTGTTCGGTGATCGAGCTGATCGTGCGGCCGCGGTCTTCTACGTCGCGTTTAATCCGGCGCAATAAACAGATATCCAGCGGCGTATCCATAAACACCGTGATATTAAACTGCTCACGTAAGCGTGCATCAGTCAGCAGCAAAATGCCTTCGACCAGCACTACTTTGGCTGGTTGCACCTTAATCGTTTCGGCTTTACGGGTATGGGTTTTATAACAATATTGCGGCATTTCCACCGCACTGCCGTCGCGTAACTGCTGTAAATGCTGCGCCAGCAATTCGTGTTCAAAAGCTGCAGGATGGTCATAGTTGGTCAGCACGCGCTGGTCCATCGACAGATGATCCTGATTCCGGTAATAAGCATCCTCTGCTAACACGGAGATGCGTTCTCCGCCAAATTCTGCCACCAGTTCCTGATAGACGGTGGAAGCAAATAAACTTTTGCCAGACGCTGAAGCGCCGGCGATAGCAATGATGGTAGGTTTGGCCACGGTGTTTTTCTTCTTTTAGGATAGTTCGCTAATTATCGCCAATTCCGGCCAGATTAGAAACTGCCAGAAGCGGGAAAATACGCCTGTCAGCCGGTCGGTGGCAGATAAAACAAAAACGCCGGCACAAGCCGGCGTTTTTTCAATCAACAACAGTTCTGATTAGAACTTGTAGCTGACGCCTACTTTGATGCGCCAGGTTGATTCTTCAGTGTAGAACTTGTCCCAGTTACGGGTGTTGCTAGTCACGTTGCTGTAAACGTACTTGTTGTTGGTTTGATTCAACGTGAAGTTCGTCAGCGTCAAATCACCAAAGTCATCGCCGTATACTTTGCCTTTATCTTTGTCGATCAGGTTCAGCAGGTTGTCGACTGTGAAGTAAACAGACCCTTTATGACCGTCGGCAAAACCAGGAATTTCCTGACGCACAGACAAGTCCAGTGTCGTTACCCAAGGCGTAGTGTTCGCGCCTTTTGGCAGGTATTGGCCCTGGTATTTGTCCAGACCTAATGCAGTGACCGTGTTCCAGAACGCAGTTTCAGACGCTGCATCGGCGAACGTTACAACACTGGTATCACCCTTTTTCGGGATGAATGGCAGGAAGTAGTTGTTAGTTGTGCCCGGGCTTAACTGCAGGTACGGGTTCACTGCTTTGTTGGTGCTGTTGAACTCGGTAACACCCAATACATAAGTGATTGGTTTGCCTGATTTACGCTCGTAGAACAGGTTGAAGTTAGTCGCGTAGTTGGCAAAGAACTCAGTTTCATAACCCAGGTTCAGTACAAAACGGTGCTCAGTTTCAAAAGCGCCACGGCCCAGCAACATGTCGTTGCGGTTGATCACCGCATTGTTACCGAAGTTAGAACCAGCAGTAGAGCTAGTTGCAGGTGCACCTTCAGTGATGTCCATGTTGGTGTACGACGTGCGTAAGCTGACGCCGCTGTCCCAGTTTTTCGCTAACTGGGTGCTGAATACTTTAGAACGGCCGTCTTGATCCGCATTGGTCAGCATGATATCAACCACACCGTCAGTGTCGTTATAAATCACCCGTTGACCGTCTGCTGTAGTACCCACTTTTTCGCTGTCAGCCAGCGACAGGTCTTTCCACACTGCACTGTCTTCTTTCTTGATATACAGATATTCAGTGGTCCAGGTGATGTCATCACCAATCAGCGGCAGACTGAAAATGTAATCAGCGCCTAACTGCGCACGCCAGTCAGAAGGCAGGTTGAAGTTCGGGTCAACCAGGTTGGTGTTACCGCCTGTCGTGACACCAGCAACTGCATCTTTTAATGACTGTGGTACTTGGCTCAGGCTAACGTTCGCCACGTTGCTTTGTGAACGGTCACCGGTTCCGATCCCTGGGTTTGAGTAGCTGTTAGATACCCAAACTGTTGGTTGACCACCGGAGAAACGACCGACACCACCGCGAACAGTCAGGTCTTCGGTCATCAGGTAGCTGAAACCAACACGTGGTAAGAAGATATCTACGCCATCCAGGTTCTCGTCGTTACGCAGACCAGTACGAGCTTCAGAGAATTTGTTATAGGTTGATTTATCGTTGGAACCTAAACGCTCATAACGCAGACCGTAGTTTAACGTGAATTCGTCAGTAACAGCCCATTCATCCTGTGCATACAACGCATGTTCATCACGCACGAAGCTCGCAGCGATATCATCTGGGTTGTGTGTCACAGAGTTCTGGTAACGCACTGATTGTGCTAAACGGTTCTGGAAGTTCGCGATGCTGCTGAAGGTGTACTCACCTTTAGTGCGTTGCAGGAACAAGTTAAAAATGTCGAGGCGTTTCAGCTGGTAACCGAAAGACAAACGGTGCTCGTCCATCAGATACTCACCATCAGCGGCGATGATCCAGGTTTTCTTTCTCAGGTCATTTGAATGACGGCTAACATCGCTGCCGATATTCACTGAAGTCGTCTGAGTCGCGGTACCGCCAACGCGTGGCACGTTGATAATGGCTTCGCCGTAATTGCCCAGAGATGCCTGAACAGTGGCAACGTCCATATAAGTGGCGCTTAACTGGGTTGAGAACTCTGAAGTCCAGTCTGAATACAGTTTCACTGCGTGGTTGTTCAGTGTTTCTTCTTTGTTGTACCAGTTAGACGACAGGCGCATCCGAGTCGTGGTTGACTGGTTATTTTGCGTCTGGTTGCCTTTGTTGTACTGATAGGTGTAAGCCGCACGGTGAATATCAGAAATGTTCCAGTCTAATTTGACCAGTAACTTTTCATCGGTTTCTTCCGGGTTCACATTCCAGTCACCGGCGTCAACGCCGTAGACGTTCTTGGCGATTTGCATGATCTGGTCAAGATCTGCCTGGCTGACTAATGCAGCGTTTGACAGACCAGAACCAACCGGACCCCACTCCAGCGGAGGCGTTGCATCATATTGCTCAGCAGCAACGAAGTAGAACAGTTTGTCTTCAACCACTGCACCGCCTAATGTGGCAGCCCAGTTTTTGTTTTCAAAATTCAGTGGCACTTCACCTTTTGGATTGGTTGGAGTGGCAGCGAATTGGTTTTCTGGTGTACCGGCCAGGCTGTCGTTTTTGATTTCATAACGCAGTGAGCCAAAAGTATCGTTGGCGCCAGACTTGGTCACAGCATTGATATTACCACCCTGGAAACCACCGGCTTTGGCGTTAAATGGTGATACATCCACAGTGACCTGATCGATCGCATCAAAAGAAATTGGTGTACGAGTCGTTGGGTAACCGTTGGCGTTCAGACCGAAATCGTCGTTCTGAGAGATACCATCGACGCTGATACTGTTAAAACGTGGGTTAGTCCCTGCCACGCTCAGCTCGCCGTCTTTTGGCGACAACACCGCTAACGGGTTGTTTTTAACAATATCTTTTAAATCGTTATTTAAGCTTGGCGCATTTTCAATTTCTTTGGCGCTGAAGTAGCTTGAGCTGCCAGTCGCAACAACAGTTGCAATCGCAGAGCCTGTTACCGCAATGCGCTCTACTGTCGCAGATTGCAGCTGGCGGTTTAACTGGTAGGTATCGCCCAGTTGCAGGAAGACGTCGTTGACGGTTTCGTCGTTGTAAGTATCTGAATCAACGATAACTTTGTATGGACCACCAACACGCAGACCGGAAGCAACAAAGCTGCCGGATTCGTTGGTGACGACAGTGCGGCTGGTGCCTGACGGCACGTGCAGAATGATGACTTTGGTTCCTGCAGCGGCTTCGCCTTGAGGATTCGAAATACGACCGCGGATTGCTGAAGAAGTATCAGCGATGGCATAGCTAGAACCTAAGGCTACGGCAACGGCCATAGCAATATGTCTGATTTTCATATCGTTTTTCACCTGGTAGTTGTAGGTATTGTCAAACCCTGAATAAAACCAAACTGTGTGTCCAATTTGGGTGGCAAGCTTAACGCAGTAACATTACGTTTTTCTTACACAAGCACTTACTGATGAAATATTTATATCAGTTTGCGGAACTAACCCGCACATCTGCAGTCAAGAGCCTGTTGTCATGCGAGTGTAACATATCAGACCAGAAATATGCAGGCAGGCTAAATAAGTTTGTTTAAATTTTCGCTGCATTTTGGCGACATTTGCAGCTATCCAGCCATCTAAATCTGAATTTTCTGGGATAACGCTGCAAATCTGGTTAGGCTAGACTGATCTTTTTCTATCGGACTTTTATCAATGAAATCACTGTTCACAAGTCTGTTAGCCGGACTGGGGCTCTGCGGAGGTCTGCACGTGCATGCAACTGAACTGACTATTGCCACCTTTAATGTCAGCATGGAATCCGAAAACTACGTCGCCAAAGGCAGCCCGCTGGGCCCGCAGGTACTGGCCCGTGAACTGGCCGGCGGCCAAAATGCGCAAATCCGTAATATCGCGGCAATTTTGCAGCAGGTACGGCCGGATATTCTGCTATTAAACGAATTTGACTACATCGCCGATCCAGCGCAAGGGGTAAAGCAATTCATTGTGCAGTATCTGCAGAAACCACAACACGGCGGTCAACCGCTGCAATATCCCTACTTTTATTACCAAACCGTCAATACCGGCCAGCCGAGTGGTTATGATCTGAATAGTGATGGCAAAGCCGCAGGCGCCGAAGATGCCTGGGGCTTTGGGCATTATCCGGGCCAATATGGCATGCTGGTGTTATCGCGCTACCCCATTGACGCTGACAAAGCCCGCACCTTTCAGCATTTTAAATGGAAAGATATGCCGGGGCATAAAACAACCAAAAAAGCCGATGGCAGTCCCTGGTTCAGTCCAGATGCCTGGGCCAACATGCCACTATCCAGTAAATCGCATTGGGATTTACCGGTTAATGTCGATGGCAAACCACTACATTTATTGATCAGCCACCCAACACCACCGGTGTTTGATGGCGCGGAAAACCGCAATGGCCATCGCAACCATGACGAAGTCAGATTCTGGGTCGATTATATATCCGGCAATGCCGACTACATCTACGACGATAAAGGTACTCGCGGTGGCTATCAGAGCACGGCCCCTTTTGTGGTAATGGGCGATCAGAACTCGTCGCCGGATGAAGGCGATGCACATCGCGATGCGATTCATGCGCTGGTGAATCATGCAAAAATCCAGCATGAACCTGTGCCGCAAAGCGCTGGTGGCGCTGCACACAGCCCGGATAATCCGCTGGCGAAATTCCACACGGCCGGCTGGCGGATGCGCGCTGATTATGTGTTACCGTCAAAGCAAGGTGTGACAGTGCACGACAGCGGCGTGTTCTGGCCGGTTAAAGGCGAAGCATTGTTTGATGCGGTCGCCAGCCGCGGCGCCAGCTCAGATCACCGGCTGGTTTGGGTCAAGCTCAGTCTCACCGGCGACAAGAAATAAGCCTTGTTTGCTGTTCAACAGCGACAATGGCCGCTGTTCCGTCCGTCCACAGACATAAAAAAAGCAGCCGTCGGCTGCTTTTTTTATGTCTGGAACAGATCTTCAGCGTGGCTGTTCAGCCAGCGGCGCACTGTACGCCAGCTCCATATCCCAAGGCAGATGGATCCAGGTGTCCTGCTCAATATCAGTGACGTATTTGTCGACCAGGGCTTTACCTTGCGGCTTGGCATAGACAGTGGCAAAACAAGCTTTTGGAAAGCGTTCACGCAGTGCACGGGCCGTTTCACCGGTATCCACCAGATCGTCAATCACCAACAGCCGCTCCGAATCCGGCAGCGTGGCATCTTTGAGCACCTGTAACGAGCGTTGCTGATCATGGTCATAGCTGGAAACACAAATCGTATCCAGCACCCGGATGTTCAGTTCACGCGCGATGATCGTTGCTGGCACTAGCCCACCGCGGCTGACTGCGACAATACTGTCGAAGTTACCGTGCAGACACATTTTCGCCAGTTCTTTGGTCGCGCGGTGAAACGCTTCCCAGGACACATAAAAGTTTTTATTGCCGGATAAAGACATGTCAGAACTCTCCTGTTACACCAGTGCCAAAGCGATTTCGACCATTTCGTTAAAGCTGGTCTGACGCTCATCCGGGCTTAACGATTCGCCGGTGCGGATATGATCAGAGACCGTCATGATCGCCAAAGCATTGATGCCATACTCGGCAGCAACACCGTACAAACCGGCCGCTTCCATTTCCACGCCGAGAATGCCGTATTTTTCCAGCGTATCAAACAAGGTGTCGCTTGGGTTGTAAAACAAATCAGACGTAAAGACGTTACCGACTTTCACGCCGATATTTTTCGCCCGGGCCGCAGCGACTGCCCGCTCCAGCAGGTCATAACTTGCCAGCGCCGCAAAATCCATGCCCTGCAGGCGGTTTCGGTTGACAGCAGAATCGGTGCTGGCCCCCATGGCGACGACGACTTCGCGCACTTTGACCGACAGTGGCAGACCGCCACAAGAACCAATTCGGATAATATTTTTCACACCATAAAACTTCACCAGCTCTGTGGCATAAATCGACATCGACGGTACGCCCATGCCTGATCCCATCACGCTGACCGGCTTGCCCTGATATTTACCGGTGAAGCCATACATATTGCGCACTGTGTTAATGCACTGCACGTCAGTCAGGAAAGTATCAGCGATATGTTTAGCGCGCAGCGGGTCGCCCGGCATCAGCACGGTTTCAGCAAAAGCGCCGGCAGCGGCGTGGATATGTGGAGTGGTCATAAACTTAATTCTCTGATTATTTAATGAGTACGGGTGAGTTCTGCCAAAAACGACTGGCCATATGCCAGCGCGTCCAATGCGAAATACTCTGCAAAGGTCTGGCCCATGTCGGCAAAGCTGGCGCGCTCGCCCAAAGAACCGGCGTTAATTTGTGGGCCGTAACACAATACCGGCACATATTCCCGCGTGTGTTCGGTGCCGATCCAAGTCGGATCGCAGCCATGATCTGCAGTCAGCAGCATCAGACTGTCCGGTTCAAGCATCGCCATCAGCTCCGGCAGCCGGCTGTCGAAATACTCCAGCGCGTCGCCATAGCCAATCGGATCACGACGATGGCCATAGTTCTGGTCAAAATCCACCAGATTGGTGAAGATCAGGCTGTTATCCGGCGCGGCGTGATATTCGCTGATGGTTTTGTCAACCAGCGCTTCGAGGCCATTGGCCTTCACCGCTTTACTGATGCCCTGATGAGCGTAAATATCGGCGATTTTACCGATACTGACCACGGTACCGCCGGCAGCGGTCAGTTTGTCCAATACGGTCGGTGCTGGCGGTAACACGGAATAATCGCGGCGGTTACCGGTGCGGGCGTAGTTGTTCGGTGCATCGCCTAAAAATGGCCGCGCAATCACCCGGCCGATATTGTAATCATCCAGCAACTGGCGGGCAGTTTCACAGAACTGATACAAGCGATCCAAACCAAAATGGCTTTCGTGGGCAGCGACCTGAAACACGCTGTCGGCCGAGGTATAACAAATCGGCATCCCGGTTCGGATATGTTCGTCACCGAGGCGCACCAGAATATCGGTGCCAGACGCATGACAGTTGCCCAGAATACCGGGGACGCCGGTACGACGGCATAATTCGTCGATCAGTTCCTGCGGAAAACTATGTTGTTTGTTCAGAAAGTAGCCCCACTCAAACAGCACAGGCACGCCGGCGATTTCCCAATGGCCGCTCGGAGTGTCCTTGCCGCTCGACAATTCGCGGGCATAACCATAAGCGCCAACCGCGGGTTCATTGTCAGCTACGCATGCCATTTCAGAAGAGGCCGCAAATGCGGCTTTGACGAGACCCAGTCTCGCCAGGTTCGGCAGTTGCAACTGCCGGCCTTTATGATTGGCAAAAGCGCGGGCAATACTGGCAAAGGTATTGGCCCCGCTATCACCAAATTTATCAGCGTCCGGCGCACTGCCGACACCAAAACTGTCCAATACCAGAATCACAGCTTTTTTCATGGATTGACCCCTACAGCGCTTGATCTGCAAGCCAGTGGACTCACAGCAGATTTGATAACCATAGCTGAAGCGGAAACTGTTGAAACTCAGTCTGCACTGACCGCTGCTTTTTTCAGCAAAATGGCACAACCAGTCCCCTGATGCAGCGCGAATGCAAAAAGGGGCACGCAGATTAGAACGAATGCGACAAATTAGCAACTACTTAACTGATTGCTGACAACACAGGTCTGATTGCAGAACGTGATGTCGCGATGACAAGGCAAAAGCGAAACTGACAGCGTTGAAAAACAAAAGCCCCGGACACTGTCCGGGGCTTGTTGTTTTGGTGCCCAGAGGCGGAATCGAACCACCGACACGCGGATTTTCAATCCGCTGCTCTACCGACTGAGCTATCTGGGCAAAACTGGTCTTAAATGGTGCCGCTTATCCGAGTCGAACGGATGACCTACTGATTACAAGTCAGTTGCTCTACCAACTGAGCTAAAGCGGCATATATCAAGCGAAACGGTTTTTTGCTTGGCTAGCGAATTGATGAGGAAAATCAACACACTAAAAATTTGTGGTGCCCAGAGGCGGAATCGAACCACCGACACGCGGATTTTCAATCCGCTGCTCTACCGACTGAGCTATCTGGGCAACGGGGGGTATTAAACGGATTTTGCCGGATCAAGTCAACTTTTTTTTGGCCAGAACCTGCTGACCGCTTATGGATTGAACAAATCGAACGATTCTGCTGAAACTATCAGCATTTTTTCAGCAAATAACCGCAGAAACCAACACGGCCTAACTTTACCCACGCACGCGTTAGTCGCAAATTTTCTGAAAGTTCTCAGATAATTAGAAAAAACTGATTAAAATGAAAGGACTTTCACCTATTCGTACACATCCGTATGCCGCAATCGAGCTTTAAAATGCCGCTGTTGGTCGTCTGGCTATTAGCTGTTAGTAGTTGTTTGGTATTCAGTGCGCTGTGGTGCCATTCCTGGTATCAACAGCATCCGCACGATAATGGACAGCGGCTGCAATTGCAGCATCAACTGCAATTGGTGAGTCAGCTGGTGCCGGCGAACATTGCAGCCATGCCGCTGGAACAAGCAAATCAGCAACTGTTAAACCTGCTGGCTAGCGAGCAGCAACAAGCCTTGTATCTGCTCGGGCCCAACCAGCAGGTGCTGGCGCACACTCCCGGACTCGCGGGTTTTAATCCGTTACAGCCTGAAGCACTCGCTGCAGAATTGCTGCTGGCACGTCAATCAGTGCCGCAAGGGGAACTGATCCTGGTCGCACAGCCGCTGCAGAGCGACATGCAACTCTGGTTGTTGTTCGCGGCTGCAGGCGCAGGCATGCTGCTGCTATTAGGGGTTGTGCCGATGCGTTTGTTCGAGCGTCGCCTGCAACAGCAGCAGCAACAACTCAACGACCAATTACTGCTCTGTGTTGGCAGGCAGCAGTTTGAATTGGTGCTGACCTTGCCAGGCAGTCTGCAGGCGCTGGAACACCCGCTACAGTTGCTATTGCAACATTGCCGTGAACAACAACTGTTATTGGAAAAAGCAAAAGCCGATTGCACCCTGTTACAGCTCGAACTGGATGATAAGATCCTGCAACGCACCGAAGCGCTGGCCAGCGCCAAAATCAGTGCAGAGCGGGCAAACGAAGCGAAATCGACGTTTCTCGCCACGATGAGTCATGAGATTCGTACCCCGATGAATGGCATCATTGGCACCGTCGATTTGCTCAGAAATACCATGTTAAACAGTAATCAGTTCCGTCTGACCAATACGGTGCGTGAATCCGCCTTTGCGCTGCTACGCATCCTCGACGACATTTTGGATTTTTCCAAAATCGAAGCCGGCAAAATGGAAATTGAGCATATTCCATTGTCGCTGAACGAAGTGGTCGAAGCCGTCGCCCAAGTCATGTTTACCGTCGCATTACAGCGCCAGCTGCAGCTCAGCATCTTTGTTGATCCGGCCATTCCGGAAAGTCTGCTCGGTGATCCGGTGCGCTTGCGGCAAATCCTCTATAACCTGACCGGCAATGCGATTAAATTCACTGAAACCTTGCCGGGACAACGCGGCAAAGTGCAGATCAGAGCTGAACTGGTCGACGATAATATGGAGTTTTGCCAGATCCGAATTTCGGTGACAGACAACGGCAAAGGCATGACCCCGCGGCAGTTGAACCAGTTGTTTCAGCCCTTTTTACAAGCAGAAGGCTCCATTACGCGCAAATATGGTGGCACCGGTCTGGGTCTGTCGATTTGTCAGCATTTAACAGAATTGATGTTTGGCCGGATTGAAGTGCAAAGCGTGATTGGAAAAGGTAGTGAATTCAGTGTGTTGTTGCCGATGCGCCACGCTGAAGAAACGATCCCGCGCCAACAACCCGATCTGCAAAACCAGCGGGTATTGATTTGCAGCGATGACAGCGCACAACAAGAACTGTTGCAGCGTTATCTGGCATCTTTTGGTGCAACGCCGGTACTGGTCAACCTTGCAGAGTTATGGTCCCCGCAGCATGGCGCAGATCTGGTGGTGCTTGACTGCAGTCAGTCGCCGGAAAGTGCTTTGCTACAATTACCAGCGCCACTACCGCTGCCGACTTTATTGCTGGTCGCCGTGGAATCAGCGCTGCGCAGTGCGCCAGCCGGCAGCGAGATACTGGAGCTGAATCCACTGTGTCGCAGTAGCCTGGCCACAGCGTTGTTAAAACTGCAGGGCCAACTGAGCAACAAACCTGCACTGCAATTTCCGCAAGCGCTGGACAGCGGACCGGCTGTCGCAGGCGACAATGCGCCACTGTTGTTATTGGCCGAAGATAATCCGATGAATCAAAAGGTATTGGTCGAACAGTTACAAACGCTCGGTTATCGGGTTGAAGTAGCCGACGACGGCCAAATCGCCCTGGATAAATGGCGGCAATACCGCTATCCCCTGCTGCTGACCGACCTGCATATGCCAAACCTCAGCGGCTATGATTTGGCCCGGGCGATCCGCAAGGAAGCCGCGCAATATGACGACGAAGACATCGTCTTCAC
>JAIXSW010000283.1 GCA_027484495.1 Gammaproteobacteria bacterium | reverse complement strand
GCACCGGCAAGATAGATAAACCACATAATTTGCTGCGAGTTGAAGCTCATCAGCAGCTGTTTCTGCGCCAGCGCATAACAAGCCCAGGTCACTGCGGCAATAATAACTAGCAACACACCCAAACTATCCTGACCAAACTGAGTCAGTAACAGCACTAATCTTTCGTTGAAAAACAGCAACAAACCAATCAGCAACAAAGTGGCACCGATTTTTTGCCACAGCAATAACTGTTCGCGGAAGATGAATATCCCGCCCATCATCATCAGAAATGGCGCCAGCTGGATCACAACCTGAGCAGTCTCTGCAGTTAACAGATGCAGTCCCATCAGATATAAGATGTAATTCGACAACAAACCGCCGATGGCAATGGTCAACAAGATGCTCGCTTTGCGGCTAAGCCCACGCACGGTTGGTAATGCTTTTTGCTGCCATAGCACCACACTAACAAACAAAGCAGCGATTAAAAAACGGATCCAGGTGATGGTATTGGCGGTTAAATCGACCAATAGATGCTTCAGTGCTATCGGCAACATGCCCCACAAAACTGCTGTAACCAGCGCTAACATAAATCCGTACAAACTGCGGCCAGACGCCTGATGCATACCCTACCCTTTGACCTGAAAAAAGCGCGCTATTGTCGTTGTTTTCGCCGGCGTTGTCGCCTGTTATCCATCACTGTGACCTTGTTTTTCCGTTGATTAGCCTGTATTTGCGGTATATCAAGACAGGGCGATACAAGCTGGTTTAAGCTCGCTAGCATCCATATTAAATCTCAGTAACGGAGTGATGAGCATGATGCAAAGGATAGGTGTGTTAACTTCTGGCGGCGACGCGCCCGGCATGAACACTGCGATCCGGGCTGTGGTATTGACGGCCAGTCAGTACGGACTTGAAGTCGTCGGTTTTCGCCATGGTTTTAATGGTATCTTCCAGCGCGACTTTCAGGTACTGCAAAGCACAGATGTGCGACAGATTAGTCACCTCGGCGGCACCATATTAAAAAGTGCGCGCTGCAAAGCGCTACCCCAGCCCGGTGGTGCCGAACTTGCCGCGCAAATCCTGCATGAGCTTGGCATCGATGCATTACTGGTGATTGGTGGAGATGGTTCGTTTCGCGGTTGCATGGCGCTGTCGCATCACTACCGGGGCCAGATTGTCGGCTTACCAGGCACCATCGACAATGATCTGGATGGTACCGACCTCACCATAGGATTTGCTACGGCGTTACAGACGGCGCTGGACGCTATCGATAAAATCCGTGATACCGCAGATGCGTTTGAACGGACTTTCCTGATTGAAGTGATGGGTCGTCATACCGGTTACCTGGCGCTATCAGCCGGTATTGCCGGCAGTGCCGAGCAGATTATTTGTCCGGAATATGGCGAGAGCGTCGATGTCGCAGATATTGCCGCGGATATTCGCAGCTACCAGCAACAGCATGGCGCCTGCAGCTACATCATTGTGCTGGCTGAAACCATGTATCCGGCCGGTGCGGCAGCCCTTGCGCAAGAATTATCGGTACAAAGTGGTACTGAGTGCCGCGCTGTAGTGCTGGGCCATTTGCAACGTGGCGGCAGCCCGGTCGGATCAGATCGGATCCTGGCAACTAAGTTGGGGGCCTATGCCGTTGAACAGCTGATGGCGGGACATGCCCATCTGATGATGGCCGGCGAACAAGCTGGTCAGGCCGTGTTGTTTCCTTTGTCCTTAACCGGTGCACAGCATAAAAAAGCTGATCCATTTTTGTTGGCATGGCAAGACCGCGTGTTACAGCAACATAAAGCGACGTAGCAGACGCTGATTACCTAACGAAAACAAAAAACGGCGCCGCATCGGACGCCGTTATTTTGTTGGATCTTCTTGCGATTACTTAGCTGCCAAACACCGTTTTAACGCGGTCTTTGTAACTTCGGCTGACCTTCACTGATTGGCCGTTGGTCAGCATCAGCTGATGCTCGCCGTTCGCCAGCATCTGTAGTTTGGCAATAGTTGCGACGTTCACAATAGCCGAACGATGCACCCGCACAAACAAACGTGGATCTAATTCCTGTTCCAGCTCTTTCATCGTCCGGCGCAGAATGTGGGTTTGACCATCATTGGTGTGGATACACATGTAATCGCCGGCAGCATCGACCCAATCAATGCTGGCAACCAGCACCCGGGTGATTTCGCCGGAGTCTTTGATACTGATCGCTTCCGGGAATTTATCATTCATCACCGGTTGTTCGTTATCAAGCCGGCCTAAAATCTGTGCAGTATCTTCGCCGGTCAGTTTAGCCACCACTTCCGCCAATTGGCCTTTGTGCTTGTGATCATCTCTGGCTTCGTAGGCACGTAGCAATTTTTCCACCGCTGCCTGCAAACGTTCGGCTTCCACCGGCTTTAACACATAATCAACGGCACTGACATTAAATGCGCTCAGCGCATAATGATCAAAAGCAGTGACAAAAATCACGTATGGCAGGTGCGTCATCTCACTTTGCAGATGTTTTAATACGGCAAAACCGTCCAGCACCGGCATCTCGACATCGAGAAATAGTACATCTGGCTTGTGGGTCAGCACCGCAGCAATCGCTTCTTCACCATTGCTACATTCAGCGACCACTTCTAATTCTTTAAATGCCGCAAGCCGCAATAACATGCCCTTACGCGCCAGCGGCTCATCGTCAACGACGATGACTCTCAGAATGTTCTTCATCAGTTTCTTCCACCTCAAACGGGATCCGGATGTTCACTTTGACGCCTTGCGGCTGATTATGCGTCAGCACCAGCGAAAAATTCTTGTCGTACAATGCGGCCAGCCGCTCACGGGTATTCACCAGGCCAAGACCGCTATTTTCTTTCGGCAGACCGGCATCAATTGGCATTCCCGGGCCGTTATCCGCTACCTCAATCAATAAATCATGACCGAACTTACGTGCTTTTATCGCGACCAGACCACCGGCAGCCTGTCTGGCTACCGCATATTTAATGGCATTTTCAACCAGAGGCTGCAAAATCAGGCTCGGGACCAGTGCTTGTTCAGTGTTGTCGGCAATATCATATTCAATCGTCAGCCGTTCAGAAAACCGGACTTTTTCGATTTCCAGATACAAAGAAGCTGCATGTAACTCTTGTTGCAACGGCACTTTTTTGATCGGGTCTTTGTATAACGAATAACGCAGGAAATCACTCAAACGACTGAGCATTTTATTGGCGGTATCAGCCTCACCGAGCATGACCAATGTCGATATTGCATTGAGTGTATTAAACAGAAAATGGGGATTGAGCTGATAACGCAGCATTTTTAACTGCGCTTCGTGCGCCTTATTCGACGCGGTCAGCAGCTTTTGTTTTTCCTGCTGCAGACTTTGATAATACCGCACGCCAAAATACAAGCCGCTCCAGCTCAGCATCACATAAAAACTGACCGGCGTTTGTTCCAGATATTGCAGCCAGTCTTTTGGCCGAAAACCATGCCGGTATATTTCCCAGTAATTGAAATTTTTAATCACTGACCAGCAGGCGGCGGTCACCAGCGACGCCAGCAACACGGACCCAATCAGCGCCGCCGGATGAAAACTGCGGATACGCTGATACAGGTAACGCAGCGGAATGGTTAACAACCAGCCGGCGTAGGCATCCAGCGCTACGACCAGCAGATAAGCGTCTCGCATCTCCTGAAATAATGAGCCGAGAAACGCAACCAAGGCAAAACCCAGCCATCCAAGACTGTGCAATAACCAAAACTGACGGTGGCGGTCTTCCAGAATTCGGAGCAAGGACGGATATCCATGGGTATCGGGAGGCCGATTATACCAAAGCTGCTGTCAGGATAACCGGCGTTAAACCCGCCTCAGCGCCTGTTAGTCGCAGCGTTGGCGAATGCAGGTCAGCTCAGAACCGGGGTTGGTTTGCGATCAGGCCCCAGGGCGACAAAAGTAAATGAGCCGGAGATCGCGCGGTGTTGATCGTCGCTGTACATATCTTCGACAAAAATATCGACATTGACGCGGATACTGGTGCGGCCTACGTGTTCAATCCGCGCAACCAGCTCAATAATGCTACCTGCAGGGATCGATTCCTTAAAATCCACCCGGTCAGAACATACAGTGACCAGTGGTTTGCGGCAAAAACGGGTAGCGGCGATAAACGCAGCTTCATCCATCCAGGCCAGAGCCTCGCCACCAAACAAGGTGTTGTGATGGTTGGTGCGGCCAGGAAATACTGTTTTAGTGACGCGGGTTACCGCTTGTTCTATCCGCACTGCCACTTGCGCTTCATTCATCATCATTGCTCTCCATTCTGTTGCCGCTGTCTTGTAAAGGCCGCGCATTGTAGTGAATGCACGGCATATTGCCAGCAAAAATACAGTTCAATCAGCGCGCCAGCATCGGGCCAAGTGCCTTCCCACCCACCAGATGCATATGGAGATGAAACACTTCTTGTCCACCGTGTTCATTGCAATTGACAATCAACCGGTAGCCGTTCTGGGCAATGCCGGCTTCAGCCGCTAGTTTGCGCGCAACGGTAAACAACCGGCCAAGCGCAGCTTCATGCTCCGCTTCTACATCATTCGCGGTTGGAATTAATACGTTCGGTACGATCAGGATATGAGTTGGAGCCCGTGGGTGGATGTCGCGAAAAGCGGTGACCAGTTCGTCCTGGTACAACACTTCTGCCGGGATCTCACGACGGATTATTTTACTGAAAATCGTTTCTTGTGCCATTTCAACTCCTTATTGCGTGGCGTCGGCGTTATAATCCGACAAAACAGGATGCAGGAAGTATATGTGATGACTGAAGTCCGTTACCAGCTGGAACTGGCAGATTTAGCCGGCCATTATATTGATGTGACTATTAATTTTGCGCCACAGCCACAACAAACAGTGGTCTTGGCGTTACCCGCCTGGATCCCGGGCTCTTACATGATTCGGGATTTTGCCCGCCACTTACTCGATATTCGCGCCGAAGACGCTGATGGCGCATTACCGCTCACACAGCTGGACAAACAGCGCTGGTCGCTAACGCCGGGGCAGCTGCCGGTGACCGTGCGCTACCGGGTATACGCTTTTGACCTTTCGGTGCGGGCAAATTTTCTCAGCAGCGACATTGCCGTGATTAATCCGGCCGCTACTTGTCTGCAGGTACAAGGTCTGGAACTGCAGCCGCAACACATCAGTATCGCGCGCGGTCAGGCTCCGACGCACTGGCAACTCGCCACCGGATTACCCCGCAGCGCAACTACCGCAGCGCTGGCGTTTGGTGATTATCTGGCCAATAGCTATGCGCAGCTGATTGACAGCCCGTTACTGGCTGGCGTGTTGGATATCGCCAGTTTTGACGTAGACGGTATCCCACACCATTTGGTGCTTTGCGGTGCAGTGGCCACCGACAGCCAGCGTATTGCCGCAGATCTGTTGCCGCTGTGCCAGGCACAGCGACAAGTATTTGGCGCCCTGCCCGCTGATTTAACCGAATATTGGTTTCTGACCTGGGTCGTAGACAACGGCTACGGCGGCCTGGAACATCGCAACTCGACTTTATTGCTGTGCAACCGGTTTGACCTGCCCAATCCCCGATTACCGCAGGAATACACTGAGGAGTATCAGAATTTCCTCGCGCTGTGCAGCCACGAATATTTCCATACCTGGTGGGTCAAACGGGCGCGTCCTGCGCCATACCTCGACTATCAACTGGCTGGCGAACAATACAGCACGCAACTGTGGCTCTATGAAGGTTTCACTTCATATTATGACGACTTAAGTTTATTACGTACCGGTAAGCTCAGTCTGGAACAATACTTGACAGGTCTGGCTAAAACTATCAGCCGGCTGGAACGGGCACCGGCGAATACCCGGCAAAGTCTGGCCGACAGCAGCTTCAACGCCTGGACGCGGTTCTACCGTCAGGATGAAAATGCCGCCAATGCGATAGTCAGTTATTATGCCAAAGGCGCACTGCTGGCGTTTTGCCTCGATGCCGAACTCCATGCACTCGGCCTGACGCTCGATGGCCTGATGCAGCGCTGCTGGCAGCAATATGGCGCGCCGGAAAGTGGCAGCGAGGACTCGACGTTCTTTGCTGTACTGGCGTCGTATAGTCAGTCTGATGCGCTGGTGGCAACAGTGCAGACTTGGGTGAATTCCGCGGCAACATTGCCGTTGGCGCGCGCGGCAGAAATCTTCGGCATACATTTGAGCTGGCGCCAGCCGGAACATCCATTAGACCTCAGCGGCGACAAGTCGCTGTCATTGCCCTCAGCAGAACCCGGTTTTCTGTTTGAAGGCGTCGCGGAAGGCCTGAAGCTGACCGTGGTTCGCAATGGCACCGCAGCGCATCAGGCCGGCTTTAGCAGTGGTGATCTGTTGATTGCCGTCCAAGGTCTCAAGGCCAGTGAAAGTACACTGAAACAACTATTGAGCCGCGCCAGCGTCGGCGATGTGCTGCAATGCCATCTGTTCCGCCAACAACGTTTGTTGCAGCTTGACCTGACTTTGTCACCAGCCGCCGCCACAGTCGCTGTGTTAAAACCGTTGTCACAGCGTACAGCCTGGCCTGGCATTCCATGGCCGCAACAGGAAGTGACAGACCAAAGCGGCACAGTGTCAGCATAAAAAAAGCCCGCGTTGAATGCGGGCTTTGTTTTGACTAGCATTTGGCATCACTTAGGCAAAAGCAATGGCGCCCTTGCCGACGCCTTCATACGCGACGACTTTGTATGGCGCATTCTCCATTGCTTTTAAACAGCCCGCGATATATTCCGCCAGACATTCCACTGTGGTGTCACAAGGGACAATCTCGCAATGAGCAACCGGTAAGGCGATCTCAAACCAGCCTTGTGGCGCCTGATAGCGGAAAAAATGGCTGTCTGGCTGCGGCTGAACCCACTGGCAGCTGCCGGCACTGACCTGATCTTCGGCAGTACCCAGGTAGATATCGCTCCAGCGTTCACTCCACAGTTTATTCAGCCGCGGGCTCAACATATTGTGTTGATAAATTTCGATGGTGGAGCGATGACCATGCGCAATGCGCTGGCAGTTGCCGTCGTGTTTTTTCAGGCCATGGCTGTAGTGGTAATAAAAGCCATTCGATTTTTCCGGTCTGAGCACAAAATTGAGCTGCTCAACATTAGCCGGCAACAGCGGCTTAATTTGTTGCTGCAGGAATTCAGTCAGGCTCAGTTCGGTAATTTGCAGCGCTGGGATCGCCACGTGCGCTTCTGCTGGTGATGCAATCTGGATTGGCCCGCGATCGCTGTCCATTTGCAGTAACTCTGTTTGATCGATTTGGCTGCAACGGATCGCCGGGTTCAGCGCCGGGTATGCCAGTTTATGATCGACCAGGTTGTCGATGGCTTTTTTGATCAGTTTTTTGACGTGCGCAAAATCCAGCACCATGGAAGTGGCATCCAAGCCGCCGTGCAGTTCGACATCAACGATAAAGCTCTCACCAAGCAGGCCACGCTGCGGACACAGGTAAGAGAAATCGATGACAGTTAAATCGCGGACAAACAGGATCATCACAACACCTATGGCAGAAAAAGGGATGGCATTATAGGGCAGAACCACTGCAGATGTCACAATTTGCGCTGTTTAGCGTTTATGTTCGTTTAACCAGCTATTTAACAACCCCACTTGCCCGAGTTTATGCGCCGCATACATCAGGCGGATCGCGTTGCTCAGCAACAGGCTGTCATTCCATTCGGTTTTATCCACTATTTCCTGATAACAGGTCAGCGCTTCGGGCGTCAGATAACCACGCAGTTCCTTTTTCCCCGACTGGCGTTGTTTCTCGCGGTAGCGTTGCTGTTTTTGTGCATTACTGAGCGGGGTCTGGTCTGGCTTGCTCATTTGCGACGTTTCTCTTTGATCTGTGACGGGAACGAGGTGTCATCTGACTGACGCATGATGAAATTAATCTGTTCCCTGTGTAGAAAGCGACTAATCGGACTTGTTTAGCGTACAGCTGTTCGCTAAAGTGATCCGGCATTTTTTTTGGACCTAACATACATGACTCAGAATAGCTTTACAAAAGAAGAATTAATCGCGTGTGGCAAAGGTGAATTATTTGGTCCTGGCAATAGCCAGCTGCCGATAGACAACATGCTGATGATCGACCGGGTGCTGCACATTTCTGAGGAAGGCGGCAAATATGGTAAAGGCCAGATTGTGGCCGAATTTGATATCCATCCAGATTTATGGTTTTTCGCCTGCCATTTCCAGGGCGATCCGGTGATGCCTGGTTGTTTGGGTCTGGACGCGATGTGGCAACTGGTTGGCTTCTTCCTCGGCTGGGCTGGTGGGCCAGGTAAAGGCCGGGCACTGGGCGTTGGTGAAGTGAAATTCACCGGTCAAATTCTGCCAACCGCGAAGAAAGTCACCTACACCATTGATATGAAACGAGTGATCAAACGCAAGCTCTTTATGGGAATTGCCGATGGCGTGGTTAGTGTCGATGGTCGTGACATTTACGCTGCAGAGGAATTAAAAGTGGGCCTGTTTCAGGATACGTCCAGCTTCTAAGCAATATCGCAAAAGCCTGAAACGACAAACCCCGCGACTGCGGGGTTTGTTCCTCTAAACATCAGTCATCACAGACTGGATTATTGACCTTTACTAAACAGACCACCACCGCGGTCTTCCATCGCATCGCGATACCCCCCCAACCACTGCGAGCGCGCATCTAAACTCTGATACGGACAAAGCTCTTTTGAACGGCCTGTAACACCAGCACGATAACCTTGGGCATGGGCACGTTCTAAACGATCACGTTTTTGTCTTTTCATACGGCAGTCTTCCTCAACTCAATTGTTCTTCGAAGAAAGCACCGGCTGCTGGGGTGCAACACCGGCGCACAGTTAATAGATAGACCTGAGTGCAGAAAGGTTCAAATCAAAATAGCGGATATACTGTTTGACATTCAGTAACAAGCTGAACTTTATTGCAATTTGACGACAAATAAATAAATTTATTTTTTAAAATTTCCGAGCCGCAGCAGAAAAGTGCAAAAAAAAGCCCGCGGCTGCGGGCTTCTTTCCAATCGGGCGAAGGATTAACCGCGACGGCGGAACCACACGAATGGCAGCAAGGCCAACAAGCCAAACAGACCAAAACTGGCACCTTGCCGTTCGTAGGTTTGCTCAGCCGTGTTGTCGCAGTTATCAATGGTTCCATTCGGAATTGGATTTAACTGAACGGCAACCGCGATCTCTTCTTTGAGCACATTGCCTGCACTGTCTTTAATCACATCACCTTTACTGTCGCGACGTTCTACTTCCTTCACAGCTGTCGCAACAATGACATTCTTTTCGTTGATGTCCGTTGCAGTGACAATGGTATAAGCCGACTTGCAGCTTAATAAAGTATTGATATCTTTGAAACTATTGGCCGCGATATCATAGATAAAACCGACATTGCGCCGAGTTGATGTACCGGCTGTAGCAGATTCGGTTGTCCCTACCACGATATTGTTATCGTTAATCGCTTCCGGAGCCGTTGAGGCAGAAGCAAACAGATCGGCCGGGAAAGTCAGCTTCTGCGTGTTGTAATCATAAATAAAGAAACGATTACGATCGACGCTGGTAATGGTTTTCACCGCATAACCAGTGATGATGTTTTTATTGTTCACACCGGTCGCAAAGCTGCTGTTCCATTCTTTGGTATCAATAAATGACTTCAGCTCTGTACCGTCAAAAATAGTTGCATGATAGGCATGATAAACCTCATCGCGACCCGAAAAACCCGATGCATAAAAACGAATGTCGTCGCTGTCTGAGTACATGGATGCACCGACGACCAGCCCGAGATCATTTACGTCATTTGGCGTGCTGCTGTAGGCAACGGTCGGATATTCAGTGCGGGTATGCGCTTTACCAGAGTTTTTGTCACCCAAGAAGCCAAGAATTTGCGGGGTTCCTGGTTTGCCATTCGCATCCAGTTGCCACACCATGCCG
The DNA here is from genome assembly GCA_027484495.1 of Gammaproteobacteria bacterium. Lineage (GTDB taxonomy): Bacteria > Pseudomonadota > Gammaproteobacteria > Enterobacterales > Alteromonadaceae > Pararheinheimera. The sequence goes on along the minus strand of JAIXSW010000283.1, from coordinate 6,685 downwards.
CGGGTTTCATAGCTGTTGGACACGGCGTTACGGTAATAGCATAAGTCTTTTGGTTCTGCTTTGCCGTCACAAGAGGCCGCGATCGCCGTTTGCGCTTCTGTGGTCATGGTACTGCTACCATAACCAATCAATTTGCCATTGTTATTCAGACCGCGGCCCACGCTGTAGCCACCGCCAAAATCGGTGTAGGCCGGTGGTAATGTATATTTACCTTTGTCTGTGAACACCACGCCTGCCATATGCATTGGCGCTGGTACCCACAGCTGTTGCGCGACCGGATTTGGCGTGGTGGTGGTGGCGGCTGGCGTAAACGACTGTTTTGTGAATGGCGCAGTGGCATAACCAATCATCTGATTCAGATCATTAATACCCAACAGGTATTCGTTATTGGTTTGCACAGTAGCGGTTTCGCGGACCCGAACCAACTGCTTGGTATCGAGACGCGCCGGATAAGTGCCGGCAAAACGCTGCGTTGTATACAGGCCACTGGCAATCTGCAGGTAATTAGTCAGCACAGACAGCGCTTTCGCGTTGATATTGCCCTTTTTGACCTCTTCAATCTCAGCTGCAGTCAAACTGCCGGTAATAGCTGTACTGGTCAAATCAACCGAATTTAAATCAATAGGATAGTTAAATCTGTTACTTAAATTGCCGACAATCTGGTTGTTATTATTCAGGCCAGCGACAAAACTTGATTTATAACCGTCAACCGGCCCAAGTTCAACGACCTGGTAAGTGGCTGCCTGCCCCGTAAAGGCCACAACGGCCGGTAACATGGCGACAAACAACGGCGAAAATTTCATTCAATTCCCCTGCTACTGCTGGTTTAATGCTTCTAATTGTTCCCAACGCTGATAAGCGTGCGCCAGCTTCGACTCAGTCTGCTGTATTTGGTTCAATAGAGCTGTGGTGACATCGGCACTCTGGCGGAAGAATTCCGGATCATTGACCTGCGTCTGTAAGGCACTGAGCTGCTGATCGAGGTTTTCAATCTCAGCGGGCAACAGTTCCAGTTCGCGTTTCTCTTTGTATGATAACTTCTTCGACGACGAAGCTGAAGCCTGTGCGGCTGATTGCTCCGTTGGTTTTGTAATTATTTGTTCATTCGACGCTTTTTTAACTTCAGTCTTACTTTGTTGCATCTGCTGGTAGGCCAGCACATCGTCATAACCACCGGCGATCTCAACAATCCTGCCTGTACCGGTAAACCACAACGCACTGGTCACCGTGTTATTGACGAATTCCCGGTCGTGGCTCACCAGGATCACAGTGCCCTGATATTGCTGCAGAATATCTTCCAGCAGCTCCAGCGTTTCGACGTCAAGGTCGTTGGTTGGTTCATCGAGGATCAATAAATTGCTTGGTTTGGCAAATAACTTGGCGAGCAACAAACGGTTTTTCTCACCACCGGACAAAGCCCGTACCGGTGTGCGCGAACGCGCCGGTGCAAACAGGAAATCCTGCAGGTAACTGAGCACATGCCGGCTCTGACCGTTTTGCACAATTTCCTGGCGACCTTCAGCGACGTTGTCCTGCACTGTTGCATCTAAATCCAATGCCATCCGGTGCTGGTCAAAGTACGCCACCTCGAGGTTAGTACCGCGTTTGATGTCGCCGCTTTCGACCGGATATTCGTCGAGCAGCACTTTGATCAGGCTGGTTTTACCGACACCATTGGGGCCAACCAGCGCGACACGATCGCCACGCATCAACAAAAAGTTGAAATCCTGTAACAGTGCTTTGCCGCCAAAACTTAAATTCAGCTTTTTGCCTTCAAACACCAGCTTGCCGGATTTATTCGCCTGTTCAATGGCAAAATCGACTTTACCGAGTTGTTCGACGCGCGACGCCCGTTCTTTTCTCAGCTCTTTTAATGCACGGACGCGGCCTTCGTTGCGGGTGCGCCGTGCTTTAATGCCCTGGCGGATCCAGACTTCTTCTTCGGCCAGCTTTTTGTCAAACAATGCATTATGTTGTTGTTCGACTTCCAGCATTTTAACTTTACGGTCGAGATATTCAGCGTAATTGCCAGGATGAGACGTCAGCTGGCCGCGGTCCAAATCGATAATGCGGGTGGCGACATTGCGGATAAATGCCCGGTCGTGCGAAACGAAAATAATAGCGCCGGCAAATTGCAGCAAAAACTGCTCCAGCCACTGAATGGCAGCAACGTCTAAGTGGTTAGTCGGTTCATCCAGCAACAGAATATTCGGCTTGGCAACTAAGGCCCGCGCCAGTGCCGCTTTTCTGAGCCAACCACCCGACAGGCTGGCGAGCGTCGCATCCGGTGCCATCACAAACTGTTCGCACAGTTGATTAACCCGGGCTTCAAGCTGCCAGCCATCACGCGCGTCGAGTTCACTTTGTAAGTCTGAGAATTCACGCAGTAAGGCTTCGTCGTCGGCGTCAAATTCAGCAGAAATTTGATAAAAACGCTGCAGTTTGTCGGCAAGGTCGCCGGCACCTTCGCGGATAAAATCGGCGATAGTCACATCAATGCGGGCTGGTGGGTCTTGCTCGAGCCGCGCCAGCACGACATTGTTTTCCTTCACGACCTGACCATCATCCAGCGTCTGCTGGCCAGTCAGCACTTTGAGCATCGACGATTTACCGGCGCCATTACGGCCAACCAGACAAACCCGCTCACCGGCAAACAAACTAAAGTCGACATGGTCCAGTACCGGGTGAGTACCAAAAGCCAGGCAGGCTTGTTGAAATCTGAGTAATTCCACGCTTAATTTTTCCCGTTCACAGCGCTTGCTGTGTGATAAATAACTGCAATGCGGCCGCGTCAAACGGCCATTTTAATTCGGTGGTTTGTGCCGCTCGTTGATAAGTCAGTACCGGGATCTCGACGCGGTACAAGGCAAATGCGGCCGGATCATCAACGATATCAACCAGGCTGAAGTCAGCACCAGCTGCGCGCAGCAGCGCTTCTGCTTCTTCACACAAATGGCAACCCCAGGTGCTGTACAACGTCAGCATCAGGCGCTCCGCGTCAGCTCAAAACAGACATGGATCTGCGGGTTACGCTTAAAATCTTCCGGCAACGATGCCGCGCTGATGTCTTTAATCAACCAGCCTGCTGCTTCCAGCTCTTCCCGGGCGATTTTGAATTTACGTTTGTTATTAGAAAAAATCACTTTGCCAGTGGGCGCCACCAGCTTGCTGATCATCGTCAGCAATTTGACATGGTCACGCTGCACATCCCAGGTGTCTTCCATCCGTTTCGAATTCGAAAACGTCGGTGGGTCGACAAAAATCAGCTCAAACTGGTTTTTGCAATCGGCCAGCCATTCCAGCACGTTGGCCTGAACGAACTGATATTGTTTACCGGCCAGATCGTTAATCGCAAAGTTGCGTTTTGCCCAGTCCAGATAAGTGTTTGACATGTCGACAGTCGTGACGCTGCGCGCACCGCCGAGTGCTGCATGTACAGACGCGGAACCGGTATAAGCAAACAGGTTCAGTACGGCTTTATCTTTGGCTTGCTGCTGGATACTACGACGCGTCACGCGGTGATCTAAAAACAGGCCGGTATCGAGATAATCGCGCAAATTCACCAGAAACTTCGCGCCATATTCACTGACCGTTTTGTACTGGCCAGCTTTGGCCAAAGCCTGATATTGCTCTTTGCCTTTTTGCTTTTCGCGTACTTTCAGCACTATGGCGTCGGTTGGCACCTGTAGCACCTGTGGCACCAGATTGACGATATCAAACAGTCGCTTTTGGGCAATTTGCTCATCGACATTCGATGGTGCGGCATATTCGTGGATCACCACTTCGCCGTCGTACCAGTCGACTGCCACGTTATATTCCGGGATGTCGGCATCGTACAGGCGATAACAACTAATTTGTTCGCGTTTTGCCCACTTCTCCAGCTGTTTCACGTTCTTTTTCAACCGGTTGGCAAAAGATTCGCTTTCGGCAAAAAACATTGATGGGGTTTTACTGGTGATTTGCACCTGCTTTTCGGTCAGGTCAAACAAGGTGAATTCACAATCGAGCGGGCCGTTGGCAAATTTGTAGGATTTCAGCTTAGAAAGTTTCAGCGAACGCAGCAGATCGCTGTTGCTGGTAATAATCGCCAGACGCCAATTGGCATAATGCTGTTTCAGCCGCACGGAAAATTCGCTGTAGACTGGGATCAGCGACGGAATATCGCCCAGACGTTCACCATATGGCGGGTTACAAATCACCACGCCCGGGATTTGTGTGCCGGCAGCTTCTAAAGTAGTGGCATCACCAGATTTAAATTCGATGAATTCTGCCACACCGGCACGCGCCGCGTTTTGGCGTGCTTTGTCTAGCTGGCGAGGATCGGTGTCAAAACCGATAAATTTGCTGGTTGGCGCTAATGCCTGACGCTGACCAAGCGCTTTGGCGCGTAATTCCTGATACAAATTTGTGTCAAAATCACTGTCATTTTCAAAGGCAAACTTTAATCGCTTCAGGCCAGGCGCTAATTGTCGTGCCATTAACACTGCTTCAATCAACAAAGTACCGCTACCACAAAACGGGTCGACCAGCGGTTGTTGGAACTGCCAGCCAGAGCGGATCAGTAAAGCTGCAGCCAACTGCTCTTTTAACGGCGCTTCGCCCTGCTCTTTACGGTAACCCCGCTGATGCAGCGACGGGCCGGAGAAATCTTTCAGGAAATAAAAATGCTGGCGTTCCATCCGCAGCTGGAAGCGGACGTCGGGTTCCAACCGGCTAACATCCGGTCTTTCACCGAATTTAGCTCTGAACTGGTCAACGATGGCATCTTTGACACGCATCGCACCAAACTGGCTGTTATCAATAGTGGCGTGTTTACCAACACACTCCACCGCCAGGCTTTGGCGTAAATCCATCTGCGTGGTCCAGTCCAGTTCGTTAGCGACGGCATACACATCAGACTGTTCATTAATAGCGAGTTGATCGAGTTGGCGCATGATCCGGGTAGCGAGGCGCGACCATAAACAGATCTGATAGCCCTGCTCTAACGTTGCCTCAAACCGAACAGCGCCAAGGCTGACTTTACTGACGGTGGCGCCGAGGCTGGTCAGTTCACTGGCCAGCACTTCTTCAACGCCTTTGGAGGTTAACGCCCAGAATTGCAACATAAGAAAATCCACAGCAAAAAAATTGCGCGAAGTATATCAGAAGTTGGCACCGGACTGCCGTCGAATTTGGCTGTTGCCATGCTCAAAGCGCAGTACAGGCTGCAAATCGATGCTTTAAAACACAAGATGCCGATAAAATCAGCAGTCAGTTCAGCCTTGCCATATTTCTGTCAATTGTCGCTTGCTATCAATATCTAAAAGCAATAAGATGCGCCCCGCAATGACGGACGCGGGATGGAGCAGCCTGGTAGCTCGTCGGGCTCATAACCCGAAGGTCGTCGGTTCAAATCCGGCTCCCGCAACCAACTAAATCATTGCAAAACAAAGAATTACATTTACTGCTCAAATGTAATTTTCGGACGCGGGATGGAGCAGCCTGGTAGCTCGTCGGGCTCATAACCCGAAGGTCGTCGGTTCAAATCCGGCTCCCGCAACCAACTTAAGAACCAGCATGATGCTGGTTTTTTTGTATGTGAAATTTGCTGGCTTCGATTTGGTGCCTTCAGCCAATACGCCTAGCAGAAACTGACGACGGTCGTCGGTTCGCTCTTCAAAACCTAGTGCAGAACCCGCTCAGTTAAGCCGCCGCTTCTGCCAGCGGGCTTTGTAGTTGTTCCAGCCATTCTTTTGGTGAGACGCCAAAGCGCTGACGAAATACGCGGTGAAATGCGGCCACACTCTGGTAGCCAACGGCCGGCGCGATTTGTTTCAGTGCATTTCCCGATAACAGTTGTTTGCGCGCCAGTGTCAGACGCCAGTACTGCAGGTATTCGGCCGGGGTCTGGCCGACCACTTTACGGAAATGTTCCGCAAAGCGCGCGCGTGACATGCCAGCTTCGAGCGCCATGCTGTCTAAGGTCCAATCCAGTTGAGGCTGACGATGTAGTGCCGTGATAAGTGTTGCCAGTCGTTTGTCGGCGAGGCCGGCGAACAAGCCCGATTGTGGCGGCTCCACCGCCATGATATGGCGCAGTAACAGGATCAGCAGATACTCCGTCAGGCGTTGCAATGCGGCGTCGCGGCCACAATATTCGGCCTGATTTTCCTGCCAAATCAATGAAATGGTACTGCGCAGCGACGAACAGCCGGACAACGGGATCAAACTGAGATCCGGTAACGCAGCCAATAACGGATTGCCCGCCACTTCACCACAATCCAACGTAGCGCAGAACAATAACAACGATTGCTGATGGTCAACGACAAACTGATGCGCGCTGCCGCGTGGAATAAATAACAAACAAGGTTCGTTGATGGCATAACGACGATCATTGACTTCGACACTGCCGCTGCCGCCTTCGATCAAGTGCAGATAAGCGCGGCCACTTTGCGGGCAAAACTGTGTTTTCTGACAACTGGTGCCGTGAAAATATACCGATGCCTGAGGTGAAAAATGTGCCAGCAATGGGGTTAATCGATCCATTTTGATACTCTCTGCAACTGATAAAGCACTTATTGCTACCGTTCGTTCCGGATAATAGCAGTCATTCGAGAAAGCGCCAAGTCGCTACTGACTGTAAGGAACATCCAATGACTGCCAAATTCCACCTTCGCATTAACCGCGCAATTTTTAAGGCGTTAGT
>JAIXSW010000611.1 GCA_027484495.1 Gammaproteobacteria bacterium | reverse complement strand
CGCACATCTTCTGCGGTCAGTTTCCATTGTTTCGCCGGATCCTGATAGCGTTCGGTAAAACGTTTGAGCTGGGTCTCGGCGCTGATATCCAGCCAAATTTTCACCAGCACAAAGCCTTCCTGCTGCAAAGTCTGTTCGAAGGCATTGATTTGGTCGTAAGCGCGTTGCCAGACCTCTGCTGCGGCCAGCTGTTCCACCCGTTCGACTAACACCCGGCCATACCAGGACCGGTCAAACACCGCCCAATGGCCTTGTTGTGGTACCCGTTGCCAAAAGCGCTGCAGCCAGTGCTGCGTGCGTTCCGGTTCATTCGGCGCATTGGTTGGCCAGACATGCAACCAACGCGGATCGAGGCACCAGCCCAGCCGGCGGATGATGCCACCTTTGCCGGCCGCATCCGGTCCTTCCAGCACGACCACAGCGCCGCGTTGCTGACGGCTCATCGCCTGTTGTAACAACACCAGCTGATGCTGCAGCGCCGCCAGTTGATGTTCAGCATCCTGGCGTGAATTCTTTTTACCCGACATCTGGATTTCCTTGTCATAAAGCTCAGCCTGCAGTGTGGCAGAGATCGGATTTTTTTTCCGGATCAGTTTGATTGTCGTGCTATTGCAAATAAGAATGAATCTCAGTAACATTCAGCCAATTGAAAAACGGAGTGAAAGCTGTTGTCGCGTGTTCTGCGTTGGTTACATATCTATATCTCGATGACCGTGCTGGTGGTGTTTGTTTTTTTTGCCCTGACCGGTATCACGCTGAATCATCCGGACTGGCAGCTTGACGCTGGCAAACAAAGCGACAGCTTGCAACTGCAATTACCGGCCGCTCTGACTGACCTCGAATTCAGTGCAGATCAGCTGCAACAGGCGGCGCAGGCCAGACAAATCGCCGACTGGCTGCGGGCGGAGCATCAGGTCCAAGGCGCCGTGTTTGCGTTTAGTTACGACCCGGATGAACAACTGCTGGAGCTCGACTTTAAACAACCCGCCGGTTTTGCTAATGCGCAAATTGCGCTGGACAGCGGGGCAGTAGAGCTGACGCATGAATTTGGTGGTTATCTGGCGCTACTGAATGATTTGCACAAAGGTCGTTATGCCGGCACGGCTTGGAAATGGCTGATTGATGCTGTTGCCATCGCTTGTCTGGTGTTTGCGCTGAGTGGCTTTTATTTGTTGTGGCGCCAGCCGGCGCGGCGCTGGCTCGGAGTGCAATGTGCACTGACTGGCGCTGGCGTGATGTTGTTGGTTTATCTGGCGGCCCTGCATTAACAGGCTGTCTTTTTACAGAGGTTGAAGATTTGATGAAAAAAATCAGCGTGGCGCTGGTGTTGATGTCCGGTCTGGTTTTGCCGGCAACCGCCAGTGATCTGGAGATCGCACTGCAACTGCCAAAAATCAGTGAAGGTCAATACCACCGGCCTTATGTGGCGGTGTGGGTTGAAGACAGCAGCGAAAAATCGGTACGTCTGATTGAGATCTGGCGGGAAAAACCGGATTGGATCAAAGATTTACGTCGTTTCTGGCGTAAAACCGGCCGCGCGGATCAGCCACTGGTCGACGCCCGCACCGGCGCCACCAAAGGCCCGGGCCAGTATCGGCTGCGTTGGGATGGCAAAGACGATCAAGGCGCCACAGTAGCCAACGGCGAATATCAGCTGGTGATTGAAGCGGCGCGCGAACATGGCGGCCGTCAGCTGGTGAAACAGAAATTCAACTGGGACGGCACTGCCGTTGCCCTCAGTGTCGCCGCCGGTAACGAGATTGGTCAGGTCCAGCTCAGCCGCAAAGCGCCTTGAGTCTACCGCTTCACAACTAAGGAAATTCACCATGAAAACGGTTCGTTTATTAACCTTGACTTCATTATTTGCAGCCTCGACAGCGCTGGCGCATACGATGAATGTGCTGCCAAGCCATTATGTACAATCAAAAACCGGCGGTTTTGTCACCGTCGATCTATTTGCCAGCAATATGACCTTTCAGGCTGACAAAGGCGTTGGGGTCGAAGGCTTTAAAGTGGTGCTACCAGATGGCTCCATCGCCAAACCAACAGCGGCTGTACAAGGCAAACGGAAGTCGATGGCCGATGTCGAATTGACGGTTGCCGGCACATACCGGCTGGAGATGGGTGGGCAGCCGCGTTATTTCACCAGTTACAAAGTGGGTGGTGAGCAAAAACGTTTGATGGGTGACAAACAAAAAGCGGCGAAAGAGCTGCCAAAAGATGCCACTGATGTTGTGACCACGCAGGGCCGTAATCGCGCCCTGGCGTTTGTCACCGTCAATGGCCCAACTGACACTGTGCTGAAAACTACCGGTCAGGGGCTGGAATTCAGCTTTGACCGGCACCCGGCGGATATCGTTGCCGGCGAAGCGGTCACTGCGACTTTAACGCTGAATGGTAAACCGGTTGAAGGCATCAAAGCGGACTTGTCGTTTGACGGCGAGCTGTACCGTAATGATCCGGCGCGCCAGCATCTGGTGACGGATAAAGCGGGGAAGTTCAGTTTCACGCCGGCCAATGCCGGTCGTTACCTGTTGGAAGCGTCTGCTGAAGCGCCGCTGAAATCGGACAAAGCGGATAAAATGCGGGAAGGTTTTACTCTGAGTTTTGAAGCGGCTTTACCGTAATAGCACTTTTGATTCCGGCATAAAAAAAGAGGAGCAGTGCTCCTCTTCTTAAGCAGCAGCCTGCCGACACAGGCTGCTGTTTTTACCGGTTAACCGACCAGGTCGATTTCCAGCTCGTCTTCATCGTCCAAATCCAACATCTGCCGTAAGCGTTTTTGCTCCATCAGATCATCGATCCGACGTCTGGCTTCAGTTTTATGTTTGTTTTTAGCGTCTTTGTTGCTGATCTTTGCCAGCTTGATGTCGGCGCCTGCATCGGCAGTGCCATAGTCCCCTGCAATCATTTCGGCCATATTTTGTGACTTCCCTGGGTTATTCTTTTTTCGAGCCGCCCTCGTTTTAGTCCTATTTCAGAGACTGCTAAAGAGATATATTTTTATCGTCATGACAAAAATAATAAATCGATGCGCTAAGTAGTTGCTCTTTATCGCAGTTCAGCCTGCGCTGGTCGGATCCACTGTCAGATCTGTCAGATCGTTCGCTGGAAATTTGCACAATGGCGGATCGCAGCAACGATCTTTTTATGCGATTCAGCGTATCATCAGAAAAAAGGAGGAGTTATGCGTGCTTTCAAATTAGTGTCGTTGGTTTCGTTACTTGGCTTGGGTCTGGTCAGTGGTCAGGCAGCCGCGGCACAGTGCGGTGATGTGCTGAATCATTCGATGCAGCAATTGCGTACCAAAGAAACTGTCGATTTATGTGAGTCCTATCAGAACAAAACGTTGTTGATCGTCAATACCGCCAGTAAATGTGGTTTTACACCGCAATTCAAAGCGTTACAGGCACTGTCTGAGAAGTATGCCAGCAAGGGGCTGGTGGTATTAGGCTTCCCGTCTGACGATTTCATGCAGGAACATAACGACGAAGCCAAGACGGCGGAAGTCTGTTATATCAACTACGGGGTGAAGTTTCCGATGTTCTCCACCAGCCCGGTGCGCGGTGACGATGCCAACCCGGTATTTAAAGCGCTGATCGCCAAATCCGGCGAAAAGCCAAGCTGGAATTTTAATAAATATCTGGTCAGTAAAGGCGAGACAACAGTGAAGCATTTTGGTAGCAAAGTGAGTCCGGATGATCCGGCTTTTATCGCTGAAGTCGAAAAGATGCTGGCACAGTAATATTACCGTGAACGATGATAAAGCCCGCAACCTTTGCGGGCTTTTTTATGCACAGGAAGTGCGGTTCAGCGGCAAGACAACAGCAATTTTCGGTTCAAGCGATGGGCTATTTCACTTCGACTTTGTTCAGGTCGCCCGATTGAAAACGCCAGCGCTGCCAGGCCACCTGCAAGCGGTATTTCAGATTACGCAAAGCTGTGGTATCGCCTTTGCGCGTGCCGCCGCTGATTTGGTTGATCACACTGTCAAATTTTGTTGATGGCCAGATGGTGTAGGGCAGCAGCGAAAACAACTGCAAGTCAAGTTCAGCGCCGAACTGCAAGTCTAAGTCGACCGGTCGAAAAAATTTGCTGCGTTGCAGCATCTTTCGGGCGCCACTTTGGCTGATGGCATAACCGGTTGCACAGTTCGGAACCCGTTTAAAATTCACCAGGTCAAAACCATCACCAATTGCTTTGCGGGCAAAGGCGGGAGTGTCCCGGTCGTCGGATAATTTGATATGGTCCCAGCCATCGAGCTTGCTGATTTGCGTCAGTGCAGCGGGAAACCGCGCTTCGACATCAATGTCATCTTCCAGCACAATCGCGACCTCAATATTCTGATCAACCATCAACTGCCAGACGCCGCGATGCGACAAATAACAGCCGATTTCACCCGGTGACAAAGAACGGCGGAAATATTGCAAATTTGCGGTTTTGTCATAGCAGGCATCCACTTCTGCAGTGCTCAGATCTTTGCCATAAACCCCACGAAAGCGCTGCGCAGTGATGCCAAGCGCCTGCAATTGCTGTTCTGCGTGCTGATAACGCTCAGGGGAGCTGTCGAGGTTGATGATAAAGACTGGGATCTGAGCGAAAGCGGATAGGGTCATGAATAGTCCTGCGACAAAATGCGAAAGTGCTAGTGTAAGCAAATTGAACCACGCACTCCACGTAATTTACGTCCCGCTTATTTTGCGCGGCTTGAGTTCTGATAAGTACTGCCTTAGTATTAAATTTAGTTATTAGTATAGAACTTAAAGAAATAAGGAGTGCCCATGAGCTGGGGAATGCCATTATTGGCAGCTTTGCTGATCGGGCTGACGTTGGGGCTGTTTGGCTCTGGTGGTTCTATTCTGACGGTACCTGTACTGATTTTTTTGCTGGATATGCCGGAAAAGCTGGCGATCAGTACCGCGCTTGGCATCGTTGCATTGATTAGTCTTGGCGCAGTGATCCCTTATTTGTGGCGTCGTCAGGTCGCAGGAAAATTGCTGGCGCAGCTTGCTGGACCCGGCATTCTGGGCGCCGCGGCCGGCGGTTATGCCAGTCAATGGCTGCCGGCATTGCTGCAGTTAATCATGCTCGCGGCACTGATGATCGTTGCCAGCCTGAATATGTGGCGCAGTCAACCGTTGCAGGTGCGGTTGCAACAGCAGTGGCAGGTGATGCTGGCAGGGACTGCATTAGGCCTGATCACAGGCCTGATTGGCGTTGGCGGTGGTTTTTTGCTGGTGCCATTGTTGTTGGCGATCAGTGATTTGCCATCTCAGCGAGTGGTGGCGACCAGTCTGGCATTGGTATTTCTGCAAAGTTGCAGTGGTTTTATCAGTATGTGGTGGAGTCAACCGCTGCTGAGGCCGGATCTGTCACTGGTCGGCAGTTTTGGCCTGATTGGTGTGGTGGGCAGCCTGTTTGGCCTGCTGGCGTTGCAGTATTTACCGCAGCAGCAGTTCCGGCGCGGCTTCGCGTTGTTTTTGCCGCTGCTGGCCATTGCCTTATTGTTACAGCATTGGCACTAAGCGCGAAGCTAACGCACAGACAACGCTGTTTTTATCGATTATATTAGAATTAATTAATTTACTGGAGGTGTTTATGACAGTCGAAAGAGCGTTATTAGTGTTTGCCGGAAGTATGGTGTTGCTGTCTGTGTTGCTGACCTATTTTGTTCACCCGAACTTCGTCTGGCTGACTGTTTTTGTTGGTGCCAACATGGTGCAGAGTGCTTTTACCGGCTTTTGTCCGGCGGTGATGGTGATGAAGAAGTTAGGCATGCAGACGGAAGCACAACAAGCCTGCTCAGTGCGGTGAGTATCAGCGTGCGATAGACCCGTGCGCTGACAGGCTTTGCCGGAACAGGCAGTGCTGGCAAACACAATCAGGTCCGGCTGAAGCCTGGATCTGGTTGTGTTGCCTGGCTGGTCGCCGCTTCACGTGCTAATACATCACAGCGCTCATTTTCCGGATGGCCGGCATGACCTTTGACCCAATGCCAGCGGATTTCGTGCGGTTGACAAGCGGCGTCCAGCCGTTGCCATAGGTCTTTGTTTTTCACCGGCTCTTTGGCGGCCGTACGCCAGTTATTGCGCTTCCAGTTCACCAACCATTGCGTGATGCCCTGGCGTACATATTGGCTGTCGGTTGAGATATCAATGGAGCAAGGGCGTTTCAGGCTTTCCAGCGCTGCGATCGCAGCCATCAGTTCCATCCGGTTATTGGTGGTCTCAATAAAACCGCCGGATAACTCTTTGAGATGCTGCTGGTATTTCATCACCACACCATAGCCACCAGGGCCCGGATTGCCGAGGCAGGAGCCATCGGTGTAGATTTCAACAGTTTTGTGCATCAAGGCTTCCCAGCTTCAAAAACGGCGTATACTCTAGCGCAAAAAGCGCTGAAAAACGATTCTTCATGGCAAAACGTCAGATCATTCTGGATACCGAAACCACCGGTATCAATCCGCAGGAAGGGCACCGCATCATTGAGATCGGTTGTGTTGAGATGTTCAACCGTCGCCTGACCGGGAATAACTTTCATGTGTATTTGAACCCGGACCGGTTTATTGAGCAGGAAGCGATTAATATCCACGGCATCACCAACGAATTTGTCGCCGACAAACAGCGGTTTCGTGACATTGCCCAGCAGTTTTTTGATTATGTACAGGGCGCTGAACTGGTGATCCATAATGCCGCGTTTGACGTCGGCTTTATCAACCACGAATTTAAGTTGCTGGCTGCGCCGCTGCCCCCCATTGATACCGTCTGTGGCGTTCTCGATACGCTGAAACTGGCGCGCGATTTACACCCGGGCCAGAAAAATAACCTCGATGCGCTGTGCCGGCGTTACGACATTATCAACAGTCACCGGACTTTCCACGGCGCCTTGCTTGATGCTGAGATTCTGGCTGATGTTTACCTGGCGATGACCGGTGGTCAGGTCAGCCTGAATCTGGCCAACAACACAGGTAATGAACAGAACAATCAGCAGCAGATAGGCCTGGTGCGTCGTGGTGCGTTAAAAGTGGTCAGTGCTTCTGGCGATGAATTGGCCGCCCATGAAAAACGTCTGGATTTAGTACAGAAAAAAGGTGGGTCTTGCTTGTGGCGCAGTTAAAGTGGTGTTCTCCATTCTTGCTCAGTGTCCTGTTGCTGGCACCTCAAACTCTGGCGCAAACCAGCAAAACTGACGCAGCAACAGCCCCAGCTGCGGCTGTATCAGCTGAAAAACCTGTGATCACAGAGCTACAGGATATTGCCGGCACGAATAGCATTCCGCTGCTCGACAACCGCTTTCGCATTGATTTTGCCGTCGATGAAGTCACGCTGGTGTTTTTCCGCAAAAAAGGCGCCCCTTCCGTGGTACTGGTGCGGCCGGATGGCAGCAAAGTGTATGCGCGGACCGCCAAAGATAATGGCATGCAGTGGTTTGATGATAAGACTTATGACCTGATCAAAATGACCAAGCCGACGCCAGGCCCCTGGCAGGCCATTGGCGAGATCCTGCCGGAAAGCCGCATTATGGTGCTGACGGATATTGGTCTGGATGTGGACACACTGCCAAAAGATCTGATGGTAGGCGAAATATTTAAAGTCACAGCCAGACTCAGTAACGGCGGCAAGCCAGTGAACGTCAAAGATTTTCGCGATATTCTGCAGTTGGATGTCTTATTGTTCAGTACACAAAAACCGGGTTATGACAATTCCAATGCCACAGTACTGAATTTCACATCTTTTGCCGATGACGGCAAAAATTATGATGAAAGAGCGCGGGACGCTATTTTTACCGGCGAATTTAACCTGAAAGTCCCGGCCGGAGAATGGTTGCCGAAGTATCTGGTGAAAACACCATTGTATACCCGGGAGCTGATGCAGGAACCGGTACTGGTGATTCGTACGCCAATCAAAACCGAAGTCGTTGAGAGCCTGTCGCCGGATGAACCGCATCAGGTGACCTATCAGGTTACCGAAGGACCGATCAATCCGGATTCTTTAATAGTGCAGGGCCGTCTGCGTTATCCGAATGGTGAAGTGCAGAGTTTTTCCCTCGGCGAACAACAAGGTGATAAACGGACGTTACGGGTAGCCAATGCCGGCGTCGGAACCTATCGCGTGGAGCAAATGCTGTTTGGCAAAACCAAAGCCGGCCGCGAATTTGTCATTAGTATTCCGGAGTACACTTTTGCCGCGGTTGGGCCCAAGATCGCAGTACCAGAAGTCCCGGTGGCAGAAGCGGCAACTCCGGCAGATGGCACTGCGCCGAATCCAGCCGGTACGACCACTGTCGCAGCGGCAGCCGAAACT
>JAIXSW010000157.1 GCA_027484495.1 Gammaproteobacteria bacterium | reverse complement strand
CTGTCATCCGACACATCCATCGACATAAAGATCTGGAACAACGGATGGATCGCCGCTTCACGCGGTGGATTCAGCATCGCCACTAATAATTCAAACGGATAATCCTGATATTGCTGAGCGCGGTGCAGTTGTTGCCGGCTTTGTTCCAGCAGTGCAGTGAAATGCTGCGCCGGATCACAATCCAGTCGCAGCACTAATGTGTTCACGAAAAAGCCGACTAACGGCTGCAATGCCGCTTGTGTCCGGTTCAGCACCGGCGTGCCAATGACAATGTCCGGCTGACCGCTCCAACGCGCCAGCACATGGGCAAATGCGGCATGGCACAGCGAGAACAGACTGGCCTGATGGCTGTAGGCAAATTGTTGTAACGCCTGCAGCTCATCAACCGCCAGCGCAACGCTGACACTGGCGCCGCGGTCATCCGGTAGCGGCGGCCGGACAAAATCGAGCGGCAGCGCATGCACCGGCGGTAACTGTGCCAGCGTCTCGCGAAAATACTGTTCTGCCGCGGCAAAATAACCCGCTTCCGCCAGCTGATGCTGCCATAGCGCGTAATCGCCATATTGCAGCGGCAACGCCGCGAACCCGCGGTCATCCGCCCCAGATTGTTCCAAGCGCTGATAGCATTGCAGCAGACCGTTAATCAGCAAGTCCACCGACCAGCCATCGCCGGCAATATGGTGCAGATTAAACAGCAGATATTGCCGGTCTTGACACTGCACCAGCGCCAGTCGCCACAGTAAATCCTGTGTCAGGTCAAACGGCGTACGGGCGTGCGCAGTCGCAACAGCGCGCAGTGCCGCTAAATCGGCTACATCGAGCCGCTGCAGTTGGAACTGCACGTGCGGCTGTACGCGTTGCCAGCTTTGCCCCGCCTGTTCCACCAGCACGGTGCGTAAAATTTCATGTTGAGCGGTCAGCTGATTGGCGGCTTGTTCCAGTACATCGGCGTCGAGCGGCCAGTCCAGTTGGATCGTTGCACTGATATGATATTGCGCCGATCCCGGCTGCAGCTGCTCAATAAACCACAGCCGCTGCTGACTGAATGACAGCGGTAACAAGTCGTCTGATGTCGCTGTTCGGGCCGCCAACGCCGGCCACTGCTGGTTGTCTTCATGCAGCAACGCCGCCATCGCTGCCAGCGTGCTGTGACGGAAAATATCGCGCACCACCAACTCGCGGCCAAATTGCTGGCGGATCAGCGCCAGTAACCGTATCGATAATAACGAATGCCCGCCCAGCGCAAAAAAATCAGCCTGGCGACTTTGCACCTGCACACCCAACAGCTGCTGCCATAACGCAGCCAGTTGCTGTTCGGTACCGGCGGCCGGCGGCTCACCGGCACTTTGGGCAAACGCCTGCTCGTCCGGCTGTGGCAAGGCTTTGCGGTCAATTTTGCCATTCGGTAACAACGGCCATTCAGCCAGTTGCTGCATGGCCGACGGCAACATAAATTGTGGCAACTTGCGGCTTAAATGCTGGCGCAGTGCCTCAGCATCAATTGGCTCTGCAGCGCGCAGATAAGCCAGCAAACGCCAGCGCCCGTCGGGCTTATCTGCCAGCACCAGCGCACTGTCGACCGCCGGGAACTGCACAATCTGCGCTTCAATATCACTGAGCTCAATGCGAAAACCATTTAATTTGACCTGATCATCTTGCCGGCCAAAAAATTCCAGCTGACCGTCGCTGTTCCAGCGCGCAAGGTCACCACTGTGATACCAGATCTCGGCCTCATCATGGCTCCACAACGGTGCCGGACAAAATACTGTCGCCGTTTGTTCAGGCCGGCGCAGATAACCCCGGCTAACGCCTGGCCCGGCGATCCACAATTCACCGATAGCGCCAGGCGGCAATAAACGCCGCTCAGCATCCAGAATGTAACAACGGTTCTCACCGACCGGCCGGCCCAACGGGATCTGGTGCTGCCGCGGCAGCAGCTGGCTGATAGGGTAACAGGTGGCCGTAACCGTAGTTTCAGTCGGGCCATAAGCGTTGATCAGCCGGATCTGCTGCGCACTGCTGTGCAACCAACGCCGTACCTGCGGCACAGGTGCAACCTCACCGCCGATAATGACCAGTCGCAGCGCCGGGTCAAACTGATCCGGCAACACACTGGTCAGTTCGCTCCAGAATGCGGTCGGCAGGTTCAGGACACTGAGCTGCTGGTCTTGCACTTGCTGCCAGAACCGCGCTGGGCTGTCCAGCCAGTCGGCCTCACGCAGCACCAGACAGGCACCGCTGTACCAGCTGGCGAAAATCTCTTCAATCGAAATATCAAAATTGATACTGCTGAACTGCAAGACCCGGTCCTGCGGCTGCAGCTGATAAGCCTGCTGCATCGCCTGCACCAGATGCAATAACTGCGGCTGCGCCACCAGCACGCCTTTCGGTGTGCCGGTAGAACCTGAGGTATAAATCAGATAAACATCAGCGCCCGGCGCCGGTTCAGGCAGCGGCGCTGCAGCCAATTCTGCGAACTGTGCCGCGCTGAACCACTGTTGCCAGCAGTGCTGCAACACTTTACCCAGCGCCTTACCTGACGCCTTTCCTGACATCGTATCGCCCGAGCTAAACCGCGTGTCCTGCTCCGGCTCCGTCAGGATCAAGGCCGGCCCGGCATCATCAACAATTTGCTGCAAGCGCGCATCCGGATACGCCGGATCGAGCGGCAAATAGATGGCGCCG
>JAIXSW010000540.1 GCA_027484495.1 Gammaproteobacteria bacterium | reverse complement strand
TGACCAACGGCCATACTGATTTGGTGATGCGGGCAGCCCGTTTGTTTGACGAAGTGATTCTGGCAGTTGCTGCGAATCCGAGTAAACAACCGATGTTCAGTCTGGAAGAACGGGTCGCACTGGCGCAGCAGGTCTTTGCCGACCTGCCGAATGTGCAGGTGGTTGGGTTTACCGGCCTGCTGGCTGAATTTGGCCGTATCCATCAGGCGCAAGTATTGATCCGCGGGGTGCGTGCCGTGGCAGACTTTGAATATGAATTCCAGCTTGCCAGCATGAATCGTCAACTGAACCCGGATCTCGACAGCTTATTTATGACGCCATCAGAAAAAAACATGTTTATCTCATCCACGCTGGTCAAAGAAGTGGCGCGGCATGGCGGCGACGTGTCGCCATTTGTTGCACCGCAAGTGCTGGATGCTCTTAACCGGAAATTAGGCCGATGAAACTGAAGCTGTACTCGCTGTCATTCTCGTTGGCGCTTGCTGTCGCGCCAGCAGTTGCCACCCCCTGGCTCGATACGCAGGACAATTATCTGCGTCAGTCGTTACAAAGCCTGGCGCAAGCCGGTTTACTAAGCGGCCCGGTGAACACTTATCCGATCATGTGGAAGAATATTGCTCTGGATTTAAATCGGATCGATAGCGCTGCTTTAAGCCCGGCGCTGCAATTCGCGGTGGCGCATTTACGCAGTGCGTTGACGGTCAACCGCCAAAGTCAGCAAACTGGTCTGAAGCTTAAAGCCAACAGCGCTACGGCCAATCACCAGTATTTTGGTGAAACCTATTATGAAGATGCCGCGGTCAGTCTGTTTCACGAAATACAATCCGATACGGTGGCTGGGCGGCTGCAAGTGAACCAACGCCAGCTGGATGACGACAACACCGAACAAGCCAGTACCCTGGACGGCAGCTATCTGGCGTTGATCCGCGGCAACTGGGTGTTGCAGGTCGATCAGGCGGCCGTCTGGTGGGGGCCTGGACAACAAAGCAGCTTATTGCTCAGTAATAATGCACGGCCGATGCCCAGCATCCGGCTAACCCGGCATGGCTGGCAAGCGGATCAGCGCAGCTGGTTACGCTGGTTGGGTCCCTGGTCGGCGACAACTTTCCTTGGCTATGGTCAGCATAACAGTGTGGTGCCGCAAACCCGTTATTGGGGTGGTCGCCTGACGTTAAGGCCAGTACCGGCGGTGGAACTGGGAGCCAGCCGCGTGATCCAATGGGGTGGTCAGGGCCGCAGCAATGGATTCAGTACCTTGTGGGATCTGGTCAGCTACGACAAACGCGATGAGATTCCAGCCGACCAGCGTGCTGCCGTCGATGCGGCCTGGCACCTGCAACTGGCAGGTTTTCCGCTGACGCTCTATACCGAACTGGCAGATGATGACAATCAAAGTGGCGCCCCGGATGAGCTGTTACAACTTTGGGGTGTGCGTAGCTATTTTGGCGAATCCGCCGGCATCCATACAATTAATCTTGAATATTCAGATACATACCTCAAGTGTGCCGATCAATTAGACGCGGGAGAATGTGCGTATCAGGGTGGACTTTATCCGGACGGTTATCGCCGCTATGGCCGTATTATCGGCAGTGGTTATGGCGCTGATGCGGAGGTGCTGAGCAGTGCCTATCATTATCAGACCACGGCAGGCATCAGCTGGTCAGCGCAACTAACGCTGGCACGCTATTATCAGGCCGCAGTCTCGGATACCAGCTGGCAGCTGAAACTGGAACACCGCCGCGGGCTGTTTGATGGCTTGCTCAGTTTGCAGCTGCGCTACCTGCAGCAATCACCGCTGCGGCCAGAGCTGGACCATCAGGTCAGCGCAGCCGGCAGCTGGGAATATCGGTTCTAAGCGATTTCTCACCGCGCGGTGTGAGATAACTGAGCGTGGTTCTGCGTGAAAAAATGGCGCGCGTTGCTTAACACCTTTGCCGGATACATGTTGCTGCTGGTTTTAACGCCAGCCGCAACAGTTGCCGCAGAAATCAACCTGCCCAGCCAGATCCGCGTGCCAAAACCGCGTTCTATCCATGATGTTTCCCATCAGTATTATATGGAACTGCTGCAAAAAGCCTTGCACAAAGCGGCTGCCGGCCGGCCTCTGCCTGACATTCTGCCGGTGGCGGAAATGGAACAGGGTCGCGCCGTGCGTGAACTGCAAAAAGGTCAGATCATCGATTTATTCTGGATGGGCACGGACCGCGACAAAGAACAGCAGCTCCGTGCCATCCGTATTCCGCTGGAGCGCGGACTGATGGGTTTCCGGATGCTGACCATTCAGCGCAGTCAACTGGAGAAGTTCAGCCAAATCAGCAACCTGCAACAACTACATAAACTGACCGCCTGCCAAGGCCTGAGCTGGCCCGATACGCAAATCCTGCAACAGGCCGGATTAAAAGTGCTGACCTCACCGGTCTATGAAAACCTGTTTAAGCAGGTCAATGCCGGCCGTTGTGATTATTTTCCACGCGGCCTACATGAAGGCCAGACCGAATTACGCGAGCGCGCGGCGTTGTACCCCGGTCTGATGCGTTATCCGAATATGATGCTGCACTACCCTTTTGCCATCTATTTTTTTACCGGTAAACAAAATGAGGCATTGGCGCAGTGGATAGAACAGGGATTGCAACAGATGATTGCTGATGGCGAATTACTGGCGCATTTGCAACAGCACCCGCTGACCTCGCATGTGTTTCCACTCAGTCAGTTCACCATGGCGCATTGGCTGGAACTAGCCAATCCGGGCCTGAGCCCGGATACGGATTATAACGACCGGCGCTATTGGTTTGTACCGGCCGATTTCAGTGGCTCAGAGTTTGATAAAAATCTGCCGGCGGTACAACCAAAGGGATAACCCCCAAAACAGCACGACATGTAACAGCGCGAACACTAACGACGCCAGTTGCAGTGGCATCGCCAAAGATAAACCGTCATACAGGAGCCCGGCGACTGACTGCGTCCCCTCGCCTGCCGACCAGCTGAGCCAGCGCCCGGTCGCCACCGCAAACATCCAGCTCAACATATAGATAAACAGCGGATTGGTGC
>JAIXSW010000424.1 GCA_027484495.1 Gammaproteobacteria bacterium | reverse complement strand
GGTATCATCAAGTGCCACCGGAGCCCGATTGTCCAACTGGATCTGGCGGATACGTTCGCCTTGGGCGCCATCTGTTGCCACCAGATATAGTTTGCCGGCAACTTCGGCCATCGTTGCTGTGGAGTTAACTATAGTGGTCGCACCAAGGGAGATCGGTTGCACCTGTAAAACACCATTTTTCGATTGTAGCTTTTGCAGGCCGTCACCCAGTAGATATGTACTGTCGGTAAAAGTGAGGGCCTGATGAAAACGCTCATTTAATGGTTGTCCGATCCATGTACCGTCGGCACTGAATTGCTCTCCTGAGCTGGCTAAAATGGTGTTATTGACAATGATGGCTCGGCCGGAATGGTCTGAACCCGCATCGAGGTCAAGGCGTTTTTGCTGTTTCAAGTCTAACTTGGCGAGAGATATGCTGCTTCCGCGACCATAGTCGTGGAAAAAGCCTGTGCGGGAAAATCCGAACAGTTGCTGCTGATGCATAAAGACTCTAAGCAACTGATTACTATAGTTAATCATGCCGCCAGAGGCAGAATATCCAGCAAGTGCATCGTTTTGCTCGATGCTCAGAGTGGTTAAATCCAGGATCCCACCTTTTAAATCACTATATCTCCAAGGCGATCCTGTGTTAAATGACAGATATATTTTACCTTGATTAATCCCCAAGATCCGAACGTTGTCTATATCTGCAAATAATTTCAATGTTTGCTGCTGGCCAGAGATTAAATTAAAACGATTTAAACTGCTGCTCTCGCTAAACAGTGGATTATTAACGAAATAATAAAAATCATCGTCAACCAGCATGCCCATCTCTTCAGTTGCAGGTTCTGGTCCTGTGGCGCCAGCGATACCGTTACTGTCAAAACGGTTGGTGGTTGGGTCAAAGCGGTAAAAATGATTTTCACTGTACAACCATAACGCCGAGTTCCCCGCTAACAGGCGGCCGCTTTTATCTGTAGCGACAATATCAATTTTTCCGGTACGCGGTTGTAAGCGCTTAAAGCGTGGCTGTTCATCCGTCTCATGCCAGAAAAGTTGTTGGTTCCAGTTGGTCAGTTGACGAATTGGGGTGGCCGGCCGGCTCGTAACAGACTTCAGTGTTACAGGAGTTTGTTGTTGGTTGCTGACATAAACAAAACCAGGCGAATCCGACACCACACAGCTGATTGAGCTGTATAAACTGATGCCAATGCTCCATTTGTAGCAAGTGTCAGAAGTGATGAAAGCACCATCGCCGAGTAAAGTCATTTCGGGTTGATAACTATCATTGTATGAACCGCCGACAGACACCGGTTGTTGTACAACTGCAATTTTGACGTCCTGAGGAGACAACCGCCAGCTCGCAAGAGCTAAACCATTGCCAGACCATCGCTTCCAAAGCAGGAAGTTGCCATCAGGCCCAAAGGTTTTGCCTTCCACCCCAAAAAGACTGGCGGTTGTGGCTGTCATATCTATCAGATCGATCCGTTGTGAGGGTAGATGCAATCGTTTGATTGTAATAGGGCCATATGGCAGTCCTGTTTGATACAGAACATAATCCTTGGCGAATGCGATGTAGCTGTCTTGGCTTAGCTGCTCGCTGAGCAGAGCGCTGGTATCCAGTTTTTGCCGGTCGCCATTTTTTCGTGACTGCATGATCACATCCCCATTGGGTTGCACCCAATACAAGTATTCTTGCTGAATATGCAGCTTGGCGTTCGGCTGATTCTGATAGCTGGTTAAGAATGTTAAATCACCGCATACATCTGCATTGCATAACAATTCTTTGCCTTTAAACGAATGAAAAGACGTCTCGTATATTTCCTCAGTTGGGTAAAATAACGAATCGGTTTTATTGAAGCGGTAAAACCGCTGCTGCAGTTCAAAATCCTGATAATCACTGCATACCAGTAATAAATCTTGGTTCCATTGCAGTTTACATTGCGCTTTAAAAGACGGAGGTTGTGCAGCAAAGGTGCTTTTAAAAGTATTGGATGAAGGGTCAAACCATTGCCGGAAATTTGGCATGAATAACTGATTGCGTATTGGTAATATTCCTTCTACATCGTCCTGCAGATAAACTCGCTTCCCTGGCAGTAATTGCATTTCTTCAGGAATATCGGCAACTTTATTAAATTGCTGGCTAGTAGGATTAAACTTCATCAGCGCTGTCGATGCGATTGACCCGGTTAACTCGGCAACAAAATACACTTCATTGTTGACGGTCACGAGAGACGAGACTGCTTTGACTTGAGCATTCACATTTTTTTCAAGCGGGTCAATTACCTGTTGGGCTTGCAGTGGCACGGCAAAAATTGACCACAATAGCGACAGTGGGGTCCATAGTTTTAGCATTAATCGTCCTTAATCTGCTGGCAACAAACCGGATGCACGATTTGTTTTTCTGAGTTGCGTTACATGCTGGCGTGAAGCGAAGCTCGAAATATAAAACCGAACCCGATAGTACCTTTTATGGGTTGACAAGTAAAATAGTTGATTTATTTGTAATTCAGGTGAGTTAAATATGTTTATTTGATCAGCGCAGCCGCTCAAACAGTAACTCGCGAATAACTGAGACAAAAAATCCCTGCCGAAGCAGGGATTTTTAACGTTAACCAATCTGTGCTGTTTAAATCTTCTTGTACTTGATCCGGTGCGGTTCGGCAGCTTGGGCGCCGTAAGTCGCTTTTAACCAGGTCTCGTAGTCGGAATAGTTGCCTTCGAAGAAATTCACTTTACCTTCGTCACGGTAGTCGAGGATGTGCGTGGCGATGCGGTCGAGGAACCAACGGTCGTGTGAGATCACCATGGCGCAGCCCGGGAAATCCAGGATGGCATTTTCCAAAGCGCGCAGTGTTTCCACGTCCAAATCGTTGGTTGGTTCATCGAGCAGTAACATGTTACCGCCGGCTTTGAGTAGCGCTGCCAAGTGCACGCGGTTACGCTCACCACCGGACAGTTCGCCGATAAACTTCTGCTGGTCGTTGCCTTTGAAGTTAAACCGGCCGACATAAGCCCGGCTTGGGATGGTGAAGTTACCAATCTGCAGCATATCCTGACCGTTGGAAATTTCCTGCCAGACGGTATTTTTTGGGTTCATGCTGTCGCGGAACTGGTCGACGCTGGCCAGCTGCACCGTTTCACCGACTTCAATAGTGCCGGCATCCGGTTGTTCTGCACCGGAAATCATGCGGAACAGTGTCGATTTACCGGCACCGTTGGCACCGATAATGCCGACGATAGCGCCTTTTGGCACGCTGAAACTTAAATCGTCAATCAGCACGCGGTCGCCGTAGGATTTGCGCAGGTTTTTCACTTCCAGCACTTTGTCGCCTAAGCGTGGTCCTGGCGGAATGAATAACTCGTTGGTTTCGTTGCGTTTCTGGAATTCCTGGCTTTGCAGTTCTTCAAAACGCGCCATCCGCGCCTTGGATTTAGCATGGCGGCCTTTGGGATTCGTGCGTACCCATTCCAGTTCCTGCTTGATAGAACGCTGGCGGGCGTTTTCGGTTTTCTCTTCTAACTGCAGACGGGCATCTTTTTGTTCCAGCCAGCTGGAGTAGTTGCCTTGCCATGGAATACCTTCGCCGCGGTCCAGTTCTAAGATCCAGCCGGCGACGTTATCGAGGAAATAACGGTCGTGCGTGATGGCAACCACAGTACCGGTGTAATCGTGCAGGAAGCGCTCCAGCCAGGCCACAGATTCGGCATCTAAGTGGTTGGTTGGTTCGTCCAGCAGCAGCATGTCTGGTTTTTCTAACAACAGACGGCAAATCGCCACCCGGCGGCGTTCACCACCAGACAGCACCTTGATTTCGGCGTCCCACGGTGGCAGACGCAATGCATCGGCGGCACGTTCTAAAATATTGTCGAGGTTGTGGCCGTCTTTGGCCTGAATGATCGCTTCCAGTTCGCCTTGTTCGCGCGCCAGCGCATCAAAGTCAGCGTTCTCGTCGGCATATGCCGCGTACACGGCATCAAGCCGGCTGAAAGCGTTTTTCACGTCAGCGACGGCTTCTTCCACCACTTCACGCACGGTTTTGCTCATATCGAGCACCGGTTCCTGTGGCAGGTAACCAATGTTGATGCCGGCTAGTGGTTTAGCTTCACCGTCAAACTCGGTGTCGACGCCGGCCATAATACGCAGCAATGAGGATTTACCTGAACCGTTTAAACCCAACACGCCGATTTTGGCGCCTGGGAAAAACGATAATGAAATATCTTTTAAAATCGTACGCTTAGGTGGAACCACCTTCGACATCCGATACATTGAATAAATGTACTGAGCCATGGTTGGAGCTGTCCCTTCAGGAAGAATGTTGCGAATTGTACGTCATTTTTTTCGCTGACGGGAACCTTGCACGCCGACAAAATCAATCCACAGTGAAAAAAATCCGATGCCAAGCAGCGCAGCTTCTGGGATAATCAGTTAAGCACTGCCGGACATTTCCGTTTCGGTAACACAACACAGGACTTCAATCATGGCTGAATATGCACACGATCCGGTATTTCAGGGCTTTATCGCCGAAGCGCGCTCAGAAGCACAAGTTTGGGTACTGACACATGGCGAAGATTTACTGGTCGTGGAATCAGTAGAGTTTGAAGACACCGACGTGATGCCGTTCTGGTCAAATGAAGCTGCTGCTCTGGCGCACTGCAGTGAAGAATGGGCAGAGTACAAACCAGAAGCCATCCCACTGGATATTTTCTGTGACGGCTGGTTAAAAGAAATGTACGACGACGGTGTGCTGATCGGCACAAACTGGGACAGTGAATTAAATGGCCCGGAAGTAGAACCCCGCGAAATTCTCGAAGCGCTGTCTCAGCTGCAATAAACAGTTGTTGCTATCCAGTCAACACCCGGCATTGTCCGGGTGTTTTGTTTCTGGCAAGCACCCATTTATTCAGCATGCGCCGGACCGTCACTGTCAGAGCTGGTTCCGGCAAAAAACGTTGTTACCGCAGCTGGTAATAGTGGTGGTGTCATGATCAGGTCTTTACTGAATTCTTGCTGTAATAACTGAAATACTGCCAG
>JAIXSW010000371.1 GCA_027484495.1 Gammaproteobacteria bacterium | reverse complement strand
GACCACCAGCGGATATAAGTATCCGGAACTGGAACCGTTATTCCGGGCTGGGCGGTTAACCCGACAGGATTATTTATCGCCAGAGGAAGCAGCGTCTGCATTCCTTGCCGGCAAAGCAGACATTGTGGTGATGTCAGAAATTGCGGCGCATTACCTGTTACCGGTGAACCGGCTGCAACAGCTGCAGCTGACGCATTATCAGTTGCATTGTGTCTATTCGCCGCGCTTAAAACCGTTGCAGCGCCAGCTGCTGGATAATTACATCAGCGCTCGCGCCAGTCATGGCGATTTCAAAGCGCTGTTGCAAAAATACAGCTGGCAGCTGACCGTCAAACAACCGATGAAATAAGCGCTATAACACCAGCCCGGCAGCGAATTCCTGATACAAACCCACCAGATGCTGATAGTTGGCGAGACTTAGCCTTGCGGCCTGATCGCGGGCACTCAGTAGCTCACGCTCAGCATCCAGTAGTTGCAGAAAATCGGCCATGCCACTTTGATAGCGCAATTGCGTCAGCCGCACTGCTTCAGCGCTGGCTGCCAACTGTTGCTGCTGCACTAACTGCGCGCGCCGACCCTGATTGTAAGTATCCAGACTGCCTTTTACATCCCGCACCACCGCAAACACCTGGGCACGATATTGCTGCAGCGCCACTTCAGTGCCGGCGCTGCTGGCGTCGATGCGATCGGCCACGGACATCGGATCTGCCGCCGGTAGGCTCAGACTCGGCGCTAGGCTCCAGCTTTGCTGGTCGCTGCCGGTTTTGACACTACCAAGCGACACAAAACCAAGAAAACCCTGCAGCGACAACTGCGGATACCAGGCGGCTTTATCAATCGCCAGCTGAGTATGGGCTTTGGCGAGCTGCCGCTCAGCAATTGCCAGATCCGGCCGTTTGGCCAGCGCATCCTGCCACTGTGACAGTGCCAGCGGCTGACTGAATTGTGGCAGGCTGCGTTTGGTCAGTTGCACTTCTGTTTGGGCCGTTAGCGCGGCCAGAGCTAACTGCGCTTGTGACTGCTGCAGATAGAGTGCGGGCAGCCCGGCTTCAACCTGATATACCTGCGCCTGCAACCGGGTCAGTTCCAGTGCAGAAGCACTGCCGGCATCCAGCTGCGCCTGCACGATAGTGCGGGTCTTGGCCAGATTCGCCAAATTAGCCTGCGCCACATCAATCTGCAGCTGGGCACCGAGCCAGTCGCCGTAGTGCCGGGCAACCTGCGTCAGCACGGCCAGTTGCACTTCCTGTAGGCGCAGCAGCGCGATTTCGCGATCTTGCTGCGCAGCTTCTGCTGCCAACGCAACAGCGCCGGATAAATCCAGCTGCCAGGCAAGACTGGCGCCTTGCTGATAGCGGCTGGAAACGACGCCGTCTTTGCCTTGTTGTGAGCGCTCCATGCCTGCCGCTGCGGTGAGCTTGGGCAGATCATTATCTGCAGCGTCACTTTGCAGCGCAGCATAGCGTTTTACATTGGCGCTGGCGGCCAGCAAGCTGGCGTTTTGCGCGCCAGCCTGGTGCAACAGCGTCATCAGTTGCGGGTCATTCAGTTGTTGCCACCAGCGCGCCGGCGCAGCTTCCAGCTGATATTGTGCCGGCAATGGCTGTTCGGCAGTCAGTTGTGCCGGGATCTGATATTCACTGCTGACACAGCCGCCGAGACTCAGCAACACGGCAATGGCAGAGAGACGAAACAGCTTAGTCATGAGTCACCCCGGCATGGTTTGGCAGGTTGGTATTGTCGCTGATCTGCGCTGGTTTTTTGCCAGCCAGCATGGTGTAGAACAGTGGCGTTAACAGCAGACCAAACAAGGTCACACCGATCATGCCGGCAAATACTGCCACGCCCATGGCCTGACGCATTTCCGCACCGGCACCACTGCTAAACACCAGTGGCACCACCCCCATGACAAAGGCAATGGACGTCATCAGAATCGGGCGTAAACGCAGGCGGGCTGCTTCCTGCACTGCCTGCAGCGCAGTCATGCCGTGCTGTTGTTTTTCGCGGGCAAATTCGACAATCAGGATGGCGTTTTTGGTGGCAAGACCGACCAACACAATCAGACCGATTTGGGTGAAGATGTTGTTGTCACCGCCAAAAATCCACACGCCAATCATCGCGGATAACAGTGTCATCGGCACAATCAGCAGGATAGCGAGCGGTAAACGCAGGCTTTCATATAAGGCAGCCAGCACCATAAACACCAGCAACAGCACCAGCGGGAATACCAGGTATTCAGCATGACCGGCCAGAATTTGCTGATAAGTCAGCTCAGTCCATTCATAGCTGATACCCGGTGGCAGCGTTTCGGCCAGAATTTTTTCAATGGCCGCGCGCGCTTCGCCACTGCTGTAACCCGGCGCCGGACCACCGTTAATTTCGGCGGTGGTAAAGCCGTTGTAATGCATAACCCGGTCCGGCCCTGCGCTGTAATTGACGTTGACGAAGCTGCCAATCGGCACCAGCTCACCTTGTTGGTTGTTCACTTTCAGGTTGGCAATTTGCGCCGGATCTTGCCGGAAGGCTTCGTCCGCCTGCACATTGACCTGATAAGTGCGGCCAAACTGGTTAAAGTCGTTGGCATAAGTACCTCCCAGATACCCCTGCAGCGTCGCGAACAAATCATCCAAAGACACGCCCTGCGCTTTGGCTTTAACGCGGTCAACATCCAAATCCAGCTGCGGTACATTGACCTGATAGCCTGAAAACACCCCGGCCAGTTCCGGCGTTTGCCAGGCTTTCATTTGCACTGCCATCGTCACTTTGTACAGTTCTTCATAACCGAGGTTGGCTTTGTCTTCGAGCTGCAGGCGGAAACCGCCGATGGTGCCCAAACCCTGCACCGGTGGCGGCGGGAAGATCGCGATAAAAGCGTCCTGGATCCCAGCAAACTGCGCGTTTAAGTCGGCAGCAATAGCGCCGGCAGACAACGACGGATCTTGCCGTTCACTAAAGTCTTTCAGCGGAGTAAATACGATACCGGCGTTCGGGCTGTTGGTAAAACCATTGATCGACAAGCCCGGGAATGCCACTGAATGCGCCACGCCAGGATGTTTCAGTGCTATTTCTGACATCTTTTTAATCACGGCTTCCGTGCGTTCCAGCGAAGCGGCGTCCGGTAACTGGGCAAAGGCCACCAGATATTGTTTGTCCTGCTGCGGCACATAACCGGTTGGGGTATTGGCAAAAATTCCACCGGTAAGACCCAACAGGCCGAGGTACAACACGCCGGTCAGGCCACCAAAGCGGATAATCTTACGGACGGCTTTGCCGTAACTCTCACTGCCACGGGCAAACAGGCGGTTAAAGGGCCGGAATACAAAACGACCAAACAACTTATCCAGCAGCACTGTCAGTTTATCCGGCGCCGCACCATGCGGTTTTAACAGCAGGGCTGCTAAAGCCGGACTTAACGTCAGCGAGTTCAGTGCGGAAATCACTGTCGAAATAGTGATGGTCAGCGCAAACTGTTTATAGAACTGGCCGGTCAGACCGGTCATAAAGGCGGTCGGCACAAAAACAGCAGCCAGCACCAGCGTGGTGGCAATAATAGGGCCTGTCACTTCTTTCATCGCCTGCTGGGTAGCGGCGAGCGGGCTTAAACCGGCTTCGATATTCCGTTCAACGTTTTCCACCACGACGATGGCATCGTCGACGACAATACCAATCGCCAGCACCAGACCAAATAAACTCAGTGCGTTCAGTGAAAAACCAAACAAGTGCATAAAGGCAAAAGTACCAATCAATGACACCGGCACCGCCACCAGCGGGATAATCGACGCACGCCAGGTTTGCAGGAACAGCACCACCACCAGCACCACCAGCAATATGGCTTCAAACAGCGTTTTCACCACCGCTTCAATCGAACCGCGCACAAACACGGTCGGGTCGTAGACGATGTCGTAGCTCAACCCTTCGGGGAAATTCTGTGAAAGTTCAGCCATCCGCGCCCGCACATCATCGGAAATTTGGATTGCATTGGAGCCAGACGCCTGAAATACCGGGATCGCGATGGCGTCTTTGTTATCCAGTAAAGAGCGCAGGGCATAAGAGCTGGCACCCAGTTCCAGCCGGGCCACATCTTTGAGGTAACTGAGTTCGCCATTGGCACCGGTTTTGATAATGATATTGCCGAATTCTTCGGTGGAGGTCAGCCGGCCTTTGACATTAATCAGCAGCTGAAATTCGCTGCTACCGGACGGTTGCGCGCCTAAACTACCGGCTGCAGCTTGTTGGTTCTGCTCGCGAATAGCATTGACGATTTGTGGCGGCGTAAGGCCCAGCGCGGCGACTTTATTCGGGTCTAACCAAACGCGCATGCTGTACTCGCGGGCACCAAACAAGCGTACAGCACCGACACCGTCAATCCGCGCCAGTTCATCTTTGATGTTTTGCGCGGCATAGTTCGACAGATACAACATGTCATAGCGGTCATCCGGCGAGGTTAAATGCACCACCATGGTTAAATCCGGCGAGGATTTTTCCGTGACAATGCCAAGCCGCTGCACTTCCTGCGGCAAGCGTGGTTTGGCACGGTCGACGCGGGCCTGCACCTGCGACTGCGCTTTGTCGACGTCACTGCCGATGGCAAAAGTGATGGTCAGCGTCATGCGGCCATCGCTGGTGGCCTGCGAGGACATATACAGCATGTTTTCCACGCCGTTGATTTCCTGCTCGAGTGGGCTGGCGACGGTGTCAGCGATGACTTTCGGGTTCGCGCCCGGATAGCTGGCGGTGACCACCACAGTTGGCGGCACCACTTCCGGGTATTCAGTGATTGGCAGCTGCCAGACCGCAATGGCGCCGCTGATGACAAACAGCAGCGACAGCACGGCGGCGAATATCGGCCGGCGTAAAAAATAATTCGATAACATCATGATGCTCCCAGGGGCTAGCCGTTACTGACCGGCGCCGCTTGCGTTCACGCTAGCGCTACTGCTGCCGGTTCCTTGGGTGGAAGCCGGTTGCTGCGCGATGCGAAAGGATTGTTGTTCAGTGGCAAGAACAGCCAGCTGCTGTGGCGTGGCCATTTCGACCCGGTTCGGTTCAATCACGACCCCGGGACGAACCCGTTGCAGACCATTGACGACCACTTGCTCGGCTGGTTTCAGACCAGTTTTGATGATGCGCAGGCCACCGGTTTTTTCGCCAAGCGTGACCGGGCGGTATTGCAGCGTGCCTTTGCTATCGACAACCAGTACAAAGCGGCTGGATAAGTCAGTGCCGATGGCTTTGTCGTCGACCAGCACGGCCTGATAAGGCGCGCTGCCGGTCAGTTTCAGCCGGGCAAATAAACCGGGCAGCAGGCTGGCATCACTGTTATCAAAACTGGCGCGGATGCGGATAGTGCCAGTGGCGGCATTGAGCTGATTGTCGATAAAGTCGATGGTGCCCTGATGGCGGAATTCAGTGCTGCCGCTTAACGCCAGTAACACCGGACGCTGCTGTTGCTGCAA
Organism: Gammaproteobacteria bacterium; assembly: GCA_027484495.1. GTDB lineage: Bacteria > Pseudomonadota > Gammaproteobacteria > Enterobacterales > Alteromonadaceae > Pararheinheimera. Next base: position 3,907 of record JAIXSW010000371.1, on the reverse strand, counting down.
CTGGCTGGCGCTGCCGCTGTCAAGGCCGAGATAACGCAACAGGCTTTGCTCGTCGGCATCAAACCAGGCGTAAATGCGGCCGGTGGATACCAGACTGGTCAACACGGATTGACCGGCATGGACATAGTTGCCGGCAGTGATAAATGCGTTAGAAACGACGCCGCCGATCGGCGCGCGGATCTCGGTATAGGACAAGTCCAGCTCGGCTTTTTTCAGCGCAGCTGTGGTGGCGGCGAGCTGCGCTTTGGCTTGTTCAAACCGGCTGAAGCGGCTGTCGAGTAACTCTGTGGCAATCGCATTTTGCTTTTTTAAGCTCAGCGCGCGTTGATATTCGCGTTCAGCCAGCGCCAGTGCGCTTTTGGCTTCAGTCTGACTGGCGCTCAGGCGCGCCACTTCGGCGGCAAATGGGGTGTTATCGAGGCTGAATAACAAATCACCGGCAGCCACTTTGCTTCCTTCAGTGAAATGTACTTTGGCGAGATAACCGGACACTCGTGGCATCAGGCTCACCGATTCCGGCGCCTGTAACCGGCCGGTATATTCGTCAGTTTCACTGATTTGCTGACTGAGAACTGTAGCGACATCCACTTTGACAGCGGTCGGGCCACTTGCAGTTGGGGCGCCGGGCTGACAGGCGGCAAGCACTAAGGCTGCCAGGCTGGTTAACAGCAGGCGACGGGGCAGTTTTAACTGGGGTCTGGCCATCATCGGAAAATCCTCTTTATCAGGTTCGGTATCATGAGAGTTTTGGCACCATACCGCTTGAAAGTCTGTATTGCTTGACTTCTGTACTGATTGGTATAATGTACTGACCGGTAAATATATAGAAAAGCATCGTAGAGTCAATTTAATTTTGTACTGATTGGTAAGAATCTTTGGAACTTTTTCGCAGGGCAGCGATTCTGTGGGTTATATGCAGAAAAAAAGCTGTCAGTGAATAAGTATCGCAGCCGTGCCGGCACGTCTGGTGCAGACGGACTGTTTACCAGACCGGGCTGCTGCGTTATTCTCTGGCCCATGCAGATGAAGGGTGGCCGCGATCCCGGCTTTATGTCGCGTCAGAGGCCACCACAGAGGTAGTGATGAGTGCAAATACACTAAACAGCACCCCATGCAATAACACTGCGCCGGTTGGCCGGCCACGTGCATTTGATTTGGAAACTGCGCTGCAAAAAGCGCTCGAAGTGTTCTGGCAAAAGGGCTATGAAGGCGCTTCGTTGCCTGATCTGACCGAAGCCATGGGTATCAACAAACCCAGCCTGTACGCGGCTTTTGGTAACAAAGAACAGTTATTTCTCAAAGCCATCGAACGCTATGAAAACCGGCCTAGCGCGTTTTTCTATCCGTCGATGCAGGAACCAACGGCGTATCGGGTGGCGGAACGGATTTTGTTGGGCGCCGCGGCTGAGCACAGTAATCCGCTGCATCCGCCGGGCTGTCTGATGGTGCAGGGCGCTTTGGCCTGCAGTGACAGTGGTCAGTCGGTCAAAGATGCGTTGATTGCGCGGCGTAAAGCCGGCTTTGAACAGCTGGTGCAACGGTTTGAACAGGCGAAAAGCAGCGGTGATTTGCCCGCCGATGCTGATCCGCAAGGCTTGGCTGGTTTTATCATTACTGTATTGCAAGGCCTGTCCGTACAGGCGACCAACGGGGCTTGTGCTGAGCAGTTACATAATATTGCCCGCACCGCACTCAGAGCCTTTCCGGCCGCCCAGAGTTAACCCGCTCACGGCGGTTTTTGTAATTTCCGACAACCCCCGTCGAGATATGGCCCGCTGTGACGCACCCAGCCGGGCCCCGGTTCTGTTTGCTTGCAAATGTAATTGCCGGTCTTAACGCTCTGCCATTTGTACCAATGTGCCGGCGCCGCAGCGAGGTTCGGCTGCAGGCTGATACTCAGCAAGGCCAAAACATAACCAAAACGGTTTCTCATCACCATGTCGCTCTGTCGCGAAAGCATACAGTTATGCTGCCTGAATGTTAGCTGCTACGCCAGTGTCGTTGCCGCTGAGTCATTGATTGACCGGTCTGGAGTGGGCAGGTACAGTCATTACCAAGGTTTTTAGCACCACGGTACGGAGGCTGAATTGTTGCGCGGTAGATGGTTGAGTCTTTGTCTATTGTTGCTGACCTGGAGCGCGGTAGCAGAGCCGTTGCTGTTGCAGGGAAGCAATTGTTGTCAGACGCAGCAGGACGTGCGGGTACTGCTTGATCCGCAAGGCCAGCTGACGTTCGAGCAAGTGCGGGCAGCGCAGGCCGATTTTCAGATGCCGCTGCGCGAAGATCTCAGTTATGGCTACCGGCAAGGCGCCATTTGGCTGCTGCTCCAGGTCACACCCGAGCGTTCAGGTCGCTGGTGGTGGCTGTTTACTTATCCTTCGCTCGACCGGCTGACCCTGTATCTGGAAGACAGCCAAGGGGTACGGCAGCTGCAAAGCGGCGATATGGTGGCGCTGCAACAGCGCGCACTGGTGCATCGTCAGGCTGTATTCCCATTAGATTTAAGCCAAAACGATACGACTACGTTGTGGTTGCGGGTGGAAAATCAGGGCAGTATGACCCTGCAAAATCAACTGCTCAGTGACGACGATTTTGTGTTGAGTACTGCGCAGAATTACCTGGCTCCCGCCTTGTATTTTGGCGCTTTACTGGCATTGGCTGGCTATAACCTGCTGTTATTTATGGTGCTTCGCGAAAAAGTCTTCCTGTGGTATGTCTTGTTTGTGCTGTGTTTTGGCGTAGGGTCTGCATCGTTAAACGGACTGGGCGCGATTTATCTGTGGCCGGATCTGCCCGAGTTATCGAACCGGATGCTGCCGCTAGGTTTTACCGGTGCCAGTCTGATGGCCGTATTGTTTACCCGTGCTTTTCTGGATACACCGCAATTCAGCCCGCTATGGGATAAATTCCTGCGGCCGATGGCGTGGCTGATGGCGGCGTCGCTGCTCGCTGTGCTGGTAATGACGGTGCAGCAGGCGCTGATTGTGATGTCACTGATTGGCATCCTGATTGTGCTGGTGCTGACGTTGTGCGCGATCCAAAGTGTGTTAAACCGTGCGCCTGGTGCCCGGTTGTTTGCACTGGCGTGGTCAATGTTGTTGCTCGGTACAATCGTGATGTCACTGCGCAATCTGGGTTTGTTACCGTCAAATTTTTTCACCATTCACGCGATGCAGCTGGGGTCGGCGCTGGAAATGTTATTGGTGTCTTTTGGCCTGGCTGCGCGTTTTAACCAATTAAAATTGCAACACAGCCAGGCGCAGCAACAAATGCTCGACGCACAGCAACAACTGGTGCAGCAGCTGCGTGAACATGAAAATCAACTGGCACAGAAAGTGACCGAGCGCACCGCCGAACTCGAAGCGATGAATGTGCGCCTGCAGCTGCTCGCTACCACGGACCCCTTAACTGGCCTGGCAAATCGCAATGCGATGTATCAACAGCTGCATCAGGCGATAGCCCGGGCCAAACGCCAGCGCAGCAGCCTTGCTTTGTTGTATCTGGACCTCGATGGGTTTAAAACCGTGAATGACCAGCTTGGTCATCTGGTGGGCGACAAAGTGTTGTATGAGGCTAGCGAGCGTTTGCGCGACGCGGTGCGGGAAACGGATGTCATTTGTCGGATTGGCGGCGATGAATTTTTACTGATCTGCGAAGGGCTCAGTCGCGGTGCTGTGTTGGTGCAGTTAACACAACGTCTGCTGAAACAAATGCAGCTGCCGTTTTATCATGGCACTGAACAAATCAGTATCGGTGTTAGTATCGGCGTCGCGATCAGTGCAGGTGGTGAAACGCCGGCCGAAGCGCTGATCGATGCGGCAGATCGCGCCATGTACGATGCCAAAGCCGCCGGGAAAAATTGCGTTCAGCTGGCGCGTGAATATGCCTGAATGGCATAAACCTGAAT
>JAIXSW010000238.1 GCA_027484495.1 Gammaproteobacteria bacterium | reverse complement strand
CGCATCATCTGCATTTGTGGTCATTGGACGGCGAGCAGCACGTGCTGACGGGCCACTTGCGCTTAAAAGACAATGCTGACAGCCATCAGCTGAGCCACCACAAAGAAGAAGTCCGGCTGGTGTTAGCACCGCATCAGCTGACGCACACCACGGTAGAATTCGAAGGGCCGGCCGAACTGTGCAGGGATGACAAAGGGTCAGTCTCAGCCCATGCTGTGCACGACCACGACCACGACCACGACCACGACCACGACCACGACCATGACCACGACCACGACCACGACCATGACCACGACCACGACCATGACCATGACCATGACCATCAAGAGTGCGGCCAGCAGCACGGCGCACGGGATCCGCACCGGCATTAATCCGAGCGCCAGCCTCAGGCAGAAATAAAGCAGGGCACCGAAGTGCCCTGCGATCCAACCTTCACTCGACCAGCCTTACAACAAACCTTCTTGCTCCAGACTGATCTCATCGAGCGATAATGCGAAGCTGGGTACAAAGGTATCCAGAAAGTACTGCACTGCCGGCGACTGCGCTGCAGCGAGCATTTTCTCCAGCCGACGACGGGCGATGGTAAATTCACGATTGCCGGCGGTGATCTCTTCCAGCGTTTTTAAATAAGCGCACAGATTATCCGCCGCTTTGACCAACAGCTTTTCGGCCGGGCTATAACATTCACCAAGCAGATAGTCGCGATAGACGCTTTGTAACTCAGGCGGCAGCATCGACAACAGTTTTTGCTCGGCGATGGCTTCAATCTTTTTGTATTCGTCGGCAATTTGCGGATTGAAATACTTAACCGGCGTTGGTAAATCGCCGGTCAGCACTTCGCTGGCGTCATGGAACAACGCCAGTGTCGCAACCCGTTCCGGATCCAAATTACCGCCGAAATACTGCCGTTCGATCACCGCCAGCATATGCGCCACTATGGCGACCTGATGGCTGTGTTCGGCCACGTTTTCAGTGTTGATGTTACGCATCAGCGGCCAGCGGTTAATCAGCTTCATCCGAAACAGATGGGCGAAAAAATGGCTATGGCTGGTCATCCATCACTCCTGTCACGCGCGTTAATCAAAGCTGATGATAGCCGGGCAGGAACTGCGCCAGCTTGCCGATCGCCTGTTCCAGCACTTCTTTGTGCGGCAGCAGTACAATGCGGAAGTGGTCTGGTTCCGGCCAGTTAAAGGCGCGGCCATGCACCAGCAGCACTTTATGCTGACGCAGGAAATCCAATACCATCAGTTCGTCGTCTTTGATCGGGAATTTTTTCCGATCAATTTTCGGGAACAAATACATCGCCCCTTTTGGTCTTACGCAGCTCAGACCGTCAATTTCATTGACCAGACGGTGCGCGACATCCATCTGGTCGTATAAGCGACCGCCGGGAACCACCAGTTCATTGATGCTCTGATAGCCACCTAATGCGGTTTGGACAGCATGTTGCACCGGCACGTTGGCACACAGGCGCATCGACGCCAGGATATTTAAGCCTTCCACATATTGCCGCGCGCGCTGTTTGGCGCCGGAGATAAACAACCAGCCAACCCGGAAACCGGCGATGCGGTAGTTTTTCGACAGACCACCAAAGGTCAGCACGACCAAATCATCGGCTAATGAAGCCGTTGGTGTATGCGTGGCGCCGTCGTACAGAATTTTGTCGTAGATTTCGTCGCTGAGTACGACCAGACCATGTTCGCGCGCGATGCTCAGAATATCCAGCAACAGCGCATCGTTGTAGACCGCGCCTGTTGGGTTATTTGGGTTAATCAGCACAATCGCTTTGGTATTGGACGTAATTTTGGCGCGGATATCGGCTGTATCCGGATACCAGTCGGCCAATTCGTCACAGCGATAATGCACGGCCTTGCCACCGGCCAGATTCACCGCAGCGGTCCACAGTGGATAATCCGGTGACGGGATCAGCACTTCGTCGCCATTGTTCAGCAAGCCTTGCAGCGCCATCAGAATCAGTTCAGAGACACCGTTACCGATGTAGACGTCGTCCGCGTCGGCACCACGAATGCCGCGCGACTGGTAATACTGCGCCACTGCGACCCGGGCCGGGTAAATGCCCTGAGAATCGCTGTAACCTTGCGCAGTCGGCAGGTTATGGATCACATGTTTGAGGATCTCATCCGGCGCCTCAAAACCGAAAGGGGCGGGATTACCGATATTGAGCTTTAAAATGCGATGGCCTTCTTCTTCCATCCGTTTCGCTTCGCGTGCTACCGGGCCGCGAATGTCATAACAAACTCCATCTAACTTTTTCGATCGCTCAATTGGTTTCATAACCCTTACTTTACAGCCTCCGTAGGATGAGTCTAAATAATGTGTCTGGTTGTGTTTGCTTACACCTTGTAATAGCGTGCAGATGCATCCATCTCCATACTGCCAGAAAAAACCAGCATTCGGGAGTCTGGATGGTTAAATTGTCAGAAGTTCCACTCGGCGCCCTGGTGGTGTGTGAGATTTTCCACCTGTTTGAACATACCGGCATCTACATTGGTGAAGGTCAGATTGTCGAGCTGCAAGGGACCGGGCTGGTCCGCAGTGTTTCGGTGGCGCGCTTTATGGACAACCGCAGCGGCGAAGAGCTGATGGTGGCCTGCGACAGTCGCGGTAAACCACTCGGGAATATGGCCGCTGCTGAGCGCGCCGCCAGTCAGATTTTTACCTACCAAACCTATGACCTGATCAGTAATAACTGCCACCGGTTTTGCTGTAATTGTCTCAGCGGCCGGCATTGGCCAGTCACGAGTTTTTTTGATTTACGCCAGGTGTTGGAGCAGCAGTTAGGGCATCAAATCCTGTTTAAAACTGTCCAATCAGAGCCGAATCGTTTTCGGTAAAATATAATAAAAACAATAAGATAAAAATTTTTAAAGTTTTTTAAACCGCACTTTACGGAATTTTTAGTCGAAAAAAGCGTCGGAAGCAGCTAGAATACGCCCCCTTTGCGTCAGTGCTTTGTAAATTGCGTTGTTATGCGCAGGCGCCTGTTACCAGAGTTTTTTTCTGGTCAGACCCGTAAAGACGAGGAACTACCGATGAACAACTTGCTTAAACTGAGCGGCCTCGGCCTGGCCACCTTATTGGTGGGCTGTGCTGCGGTTTATCCCTTTATGCAGGCTGATCCGCGTGCTGAAGCACAACAACTGGCCGACTGGCAGATGCCAAGCAAACTATCTGCACTCGAGTCGGAAGATCAGTTGAAATTGCTGTCCCGCCTGACTTATCCCGATCTGATGCCGGAGTTAAAACCAGTGCCGGATTTCTCTGCAATTAAAGATACCGACAGCCGGAAAAAAGCGTTTTTTGCTTATCTGACACCTTACATCGAACGCGAAAACGCCCGGATCCTGAAATTGCGGTCTCAAATCGACGAATTAGCCGGCAAATTGCAGCAGCAACAACAGCTGACCGTCGAAGAATACGCCTTTATCTACAGTCTGTTTGACGAATTCAAAATTGATATGATGGACGCTGATTTAGACGGCGTTCGCGAGCTGTTAGCCCGGGTTGATGTGTTGCCGGTCAGTCTGGTGTTAACACAGGCCGCGAAAGAGTCCGGCTGGGGCAGTAGCCGCTTTACCACGGAAGGCTATAACTTTTTTGGCCAGTGGTGTTTTAAAACCGGCTGTGGCGTGGTGCCATCCAAACGCGGTCAGGGCAAATATCATGAAGTGGCCGTGTTTGCGCACGCCGCTGAAAGTGTCAATGCCTACTTCTATAACCTCAATACATTTTATGTCTACGAAGAATTACGCGCGATCCGTGCCAAAGTGCGGGCGCAGGACGGTCATGTTGCGGCTGAAAAGCTCGCTGCGGGTCTGGCCCGTTATTCTGAGCGGGGCCAACAATATGTTGAAGAGATCAGCGCGATGATCCTCGCAACCAGCAAAATAATTGGACAAAGTTAAGTTGAAACTGCACCGAGTGAAATCCCTGATCCTGAGCAGTTTGCTGCTGACACTGTTACCGGTGCATGCCGATACTGTGTTTAATTACGACGGCTTTTATGCGCGGATGAAAAAAAGCGAAAAAGCCGAATACAGCGATATTACGCTGGCGTTTTTATTGCAAAAAGCCGGCAGCAGCGAACGTTGTGTGATTGATTCGGCCGCCATCACGACGGACATCAGTTCTGAGCCACTGACTTATGCCGCCAATGGCGAGTTGATCCTGCCTTACAATGAATTATTAAATAGCCGCAAAGCGTTGATTTTGCTCAAGCAACAACCGGATGCGGTACCTTGTGATTTGAATTTCCGCCTGCGTAGCCGGATGCCGCTGGATAAAACCGTGCAACTGGCACAACTGCAGAAAACGCATCTGCAGTTTCAGGGCTTATTAAAAGACCTCGCAGGTCTTGGCAAATATTTCCTGCCCGAGATGACCGGTGTGACAGTGCTGTTTGCCAGCGATGCACTGGTAACAGATGTGCCGGCGACCCTGCGCAGTCGCGTGAATTGCACCGCTAAACAATGTCAGGTCGACCTGACCGGGCTGCCGGAGTCAGCGGCTGGTGCCGTGACATTCAGCAAAACACCTGAATATCTGGTGCCTTGGCTACAGCGCTAAAACCGTGCCTGAACTGGTTCTGCTGACCCATAGCACCGAACTACCGCGACCGACTAATACCGGCCGTTTACTGCTAGAAGCGCCACAAAGCACGACACAGGACCACGCTGACTGGTCCGTTCGACAGCTTTGTTGGCAGCGTAAAGCGCCAGATCCTTTGTTATTGCAGCATCTCGCGGCTTCCGATTATGTGCTGCTGTATCCGGCAGCCACTGCACAGCAGATTGATGTTGATTGCCCGGTCAGCACAGACTTGCCAAAGCCAGCCGGTTTTATCCTGCTGGATGCCACCTGGCAACAAGCGCAGAAAATGTATAACCAAAGTCCTTATTTGCACGACTTGCCGAAATGGCAAATTCAGTCGGCAACGCCATCGCGTTATCTTCTTCGGCGCAACCAGCGCCAGCAGGGCTGGTGTACGGCTGAATTAGTTGTGTTGTTGTGGCGTCATCTTGGTGCTGTGGTACAAGCGGCTACGCTCGATGCACGTTTTAGCGCCTTTAACCAACGGCAGGGCGCCGTCGTCGCGCCGGACTAACAGCCTGGCGCTCGGTCAGGCTCTGGACGCTGTTCTGGCAGCGTTCGGGCTATGCGCGGCGACTACCACGATGGCGAGGATGGTTAAAAATAACAAAGCGTTGGCCGGTGCCTGCAAACTAAAATCGACGGTGCTATGCAACGCCATATGGCATAGCGCCATCAGACTGCCAAAACACAAACCGCGCAGCAATTTATCTTCATGCCGGCGCATCACCTGAAATGCAGACCAGCCCAGATACATCAGCCATAGCAGCAATGCCGCAGTCAGCGGGACACCTAATTCAATGGCAAACTGCAGATAATCATTGTGAGCATGATCATAGAAGCCGCTGTATGGTGCAGGCTGCACGGCCGGAAACACCGTGTAAAAGCTGCCACCGCCACTGCCGGTCCAAAAATGCTGTTGCAGCAAAGGGATTGAATCCACAACCACATTATCCCGCGCTTCACTGGCAAAAGAGGTCTCCTGATAGCGCTGCTGCAGTTTTTCCAGCCCGAACATCGAACCAATCAATACCATATCCAGCAGCAAAATACTGATCACCAGTGGCTTTAACAGTGCCGGTGGTCTTTTGTAAAACCACAAGGCGGCCAGAGCCATCACAATCAACGCGGTAAAAAATGCGGCATTGCCCATGCGCGAACGGCTCATCACCAGTCCGACTACCATCAGCACCATCGCCAGACGCAACATAAATTTGGCACTTAAGATACTGCTCAGGACTTCGCGGCTGAGCTGACGCCAGTCGCGGTGGCGACGTTGGCTGGATAACTGAGACAATAACAGGCCCATCGCCACCGACAGTGCCAAGGCCAGATAGTTGGCAAAGTGATTTTGATACACAAAAGAGCCGCGCGCTTTGTTGTTTTCGTCCATGCCAATCACTGGCGATAGCTCTTGCCCGGATAACTGCAGCACGACGCCATAAAACGCCTGTAACGCACCGGCGATCACAATCGCCAACGCCAGCAGCCGTAGCCGCTTATGGCCTTGCGCATAGCTGAGCAGCAGCACAAACCACAAGAAAAAGAACACGGTTTTTACCAACATGACTTGCGTCTGATAGGGATCAACAGACGCCAATAGCGGCCATGGACTAAAGCTTTGCAGCGTGAGCCATAGCAGCAAGACCAGCAGGGGCAGCACAGACAGCCAGTAGCGGCGCTGCAATAATTCGAACTGTGGGGTGCGCCAACATTGCACCAGATGCAGCAGAAACGCGCTGCCAATCAACAATTCCAGTAACGACCATGACCAGGGGCGGTTCGAACCCAGCGGGATAGGGGCCCAAACTAAAATGCAACAGAGCAGAATAAAGATCAAACGGTTCAGAGTGCCCGGCTGCATGCGATAAGATCCTGGAGTTTGCGGATAAGCCTGGAACAAAAAAGCCCCAATCAAAGGGGCTTTTTCCGGAAAAACGCTAGTTAGCTGCCGCTGGCAAGCGTGGTATCACCAGTGCCGGTACCACCACCTGCGCCAACACCACCTGGTGTTGCAGCAATGGCAGGGGCTGCTGGAGCAGGGCCAGCTGCGGCTGCGGTTTGCAGCGCGTTGGTGATCAGTGTTGGATCGATATTGGCAGCAATTGCCAACGTGGTCAGCGTGTCCTGGTCAATACACTGGTTATTGACCGCTTTCAGTACTTCTTCAACCAGTACCGGATCGTTGCCAGCTTGCTCCAACGCGAAATCAATCACTTGCTCAGCGAGTTTCGGATTACAGGTTTTTAATTCAGTCATTTTTGCGACAAAACCACCCATCGAAAGACCATCTGTCTGCGCCTGCGCATACAGAGAAGCAATATCTGCTGGTGCTTGTTGTGCGGTTGTGTTTGCAGCTGCGAATACAGCTAACGAGATCAGAGCGATTTTTACGATTTTCATATGCGGTCCTCGCATAAAAACTGAACAAAAAATGCAATTAGTTGCATCATAACTGATTGTTGCTGAATTTGCAGTCACTTTTATCGGCAATTTGCAGAAAACTTACCGGCGCGTGCAATGCGCGACCTTGTAACGCATCCACATGCAATTGCTGGCAGATCTCAGCCTGACTGCTGTGTTCCACTTGCGCAGCGATCACCTTGATGCCAATGCCGTGGCAAATTTGCGTCATCGTTTCGACAAAAAACCGCGTGTCAGCTGATTCCAGCGCATGAATATAACTGCCATCGATTTTGATAAAGTCGATATTCAGGCCCTGCAGGTAACGAAACGAACTGAAGCTGGCACCAAACCGCTCAATGGTAATGGCGGCGCCGGCTTGTTTTAACGCGCCAAAAAACTGATTGGCCGAGGCAATAGCGCCGAGTGTCGCTTGTTCGTTCACTTCAAATACCAGTTTAGGTAACCAGGCGCGGTTGGCTTCCAGCGTATTGACCAGCCAACGGGTGAACTGGCTGTCGTGCAATGCACTTTTACTCAGGTTGATGGCAAAGCTGTGGCTGCTTTGACCACGCAGTTGACTCAGAATGTAAGTGACCAGCGCTTTGTCCAATAACAATGAAACACCCAGGCGTTCGGCCATGGCAAATACATCGGCCGACGCCAGTTGTTCACCGCGTGCATTAAACCGGACGAAGGTCTCGGCATAGAGCACCTGAGCGCCCTGAAACACCGGTTGTACTTCCAGATTAAACATCGCCGCCATCTCTTTTGAGATCTGCAACGAGGTATCGCTGAACCCGGCCGTGGTATCTGACACCACCGAGCGGGTGAATTCATGCAGAATTTCCTGCCAGTGACTGCGGCTCAGTGGATTAATCAGCGCTTCGGCCGGATTTTGCGTTGCCGGTGCCGGATGATGCAGTTGTCGCGCCTGCAGGCCATCCAGCCTTGCCAGCACTGAACTCAACTCTTCAGCGCCTTGCAGCGGTGCCATCACGACGGCAGCAAAACCTTGCGGATATTGCTCGCTGTTGGCGATTTCGAAGGTTTGCTGCAATTGCAGCTGAAAAGTACTGGCACTGCCTTCGCCAAACTGGGTCAGGATGGCAAACTCAGAGCCGGAGATGCGAAATACCTGCGCCAGTTCCTGCGTGCGCGCCTGTTGTTGCAACAACCCGGCGGCTTTCTCCACATATTGATCGCCGGCGGCATAACCTTGCTGATCATTGACCTGCTTTAACGAGGTCAGCGCTATCAAAGTCAAATAAGGCTGATTGGCGTCGACCGTTGGCGTCTGGTGCAGGCTGCTGAAAGACTGCAACAAAGCGCGGCGGTTCGGCAGGCCAGTTAACGAGTCCAGATAAACCTGCTGATTCAGTTGCTCAGCGCGATCGGTCATTTCACTGAAATTGCGTTTCACGTTGCTGACCATATGGTTCAGCGCCCGCACCACAGCACGCAGCTCTTTGGTCAGCGGCATGTAGTTCAGCAGTTCAAAACGTTTTTCCGCCAGATGCTGCGCCAGTTTTTCGATATCTTTTAACGGCTTTAACACATACCACAGCAGCACATGGACAGCGCCGAGTGCCAGCAGGCAAATCAACAAACTGGTCCAGAACACCGCTTTGGTGTGTTGCCATAAACTCTTAAAGGCATACCCCGGATGCGCCTGTACGCTCAGTGCGCCGGCGATACGCCAGCCGTCGTTCACTTCACTTTGCATCACTGGCGGTTCGAGCGGGAACAGCGCGAGAAACCAGACCGGAACGCCGTCGACTTTTAAGTCATTTTGACGCTCCAGCAGTGGATTTTTTTGCTGGTCGACAAAGCGGATCTGTAAGTAAGCCCCCGAATCAAAAATCGCCGACACCATGGTATCCGCCACCGTCATATCGTCATTGCCGACATAAGGCGAGATCGCAAGGCCGAGGCTATTGGCAGTGTCCTGCGCTGTTTGCGCCAGCTGGGAATCGAGATAATTGCGCATATTGCTGGTACTGACCAACACGGTCGCAGCAAAGGTCAGCAATGCGAGAAAAATAAGCAGGATACTGAGCTGGGTACTCAGCGCGACGCCGCGTGGGTCTGCCGCTGTTGCCGACCGGGAATTGCTGTGTTCAGTCATTATTATTCTGCTCTGTCAGTGCGGCAAAAGCCGTCGTTAATCTTGTTATATCAATAAGATGTCAGGGTTTAAACCCTTTTCTTACTGGCCTTGTTCAATTTTGTCCAATACGGCGGTCCACTGACTGTTGCCCCGGCCGTTATTGACCTTTTTGCCCAGACCACTGGCCTTGGCCAGCCACAAACCGCTGGCGTTAAAACTGTAAATTGGTTTCAGATCCGACCGGTCGCGTGCCGAACGGATCTGGCCGTCCATATTGTCGAGTACCAGCGGATAGGCGTCCGGTGTTTCAAAATAAATCAGTACCATATGTGGCTCGTTGCGTGACAACGCCCGCACGTACATCAGTCGCAGTTTTTCATCGGCAACCCCCATAGCGCGCAGGCTGAAATATTTGCTGATGGCATAATCTTCACAGTCACCGGCGCCAGTGCCCAGCGTTTCCAGCGGGGTGGCCCAATAATCGTTTTTACCCCAGTGGTCTAGATCGGAACGGTAACGGATATGACGATTGGCAAAATCATTAGCCAGGTGCAAGCGCTGCCAGTCAGACTCACTGCGGCCTTCTTCGATCAGCGACTGAAAATCCTGCAGCCGTTCGCGGCCACCCGCGTCGTACTGGCTCATTGCTTCTTGCAGATAGCTGGGTGGCAACGCTTGCTCCGGCGCAGGCTTGGGCGTCAGAGTAAAATACAGCAGGGGGAGCCATAATGCGCTGCGGCTGATAACGAATTCCTTCTTGCCTGTACTGAGGGCAAATGTGCGGCGGTGAGATGTCACATTCGCGAATTAAATCAAGGGTATCACAGCGGGTTGCCGCGCTCAAACCGCTGACTGCTTTTGTGCGTGACAACGGATCTGTCTGCGCAAAATTGCGGCCTGTTGTGTGGATAAAACCGGCAAATGTTTGACCCAGCTCAGATTTAAGCTGTAACCGCAGCTGATTCGATTGCGTGGCACTGGCAAAAACGGTATAAAACGGCGACATTCAGGCAAGTAAACAGCGCTGTTTTGCAGCCGGTTCACCGCAGTGTTTGTCGCCGCCTTTGCTGCATGTTGGCTGGCGGCTGCACTGTTTGCCCACAGTTGGCCTTGTTTTAAACCAGACAGATGAGTCGCACATGGAACCTAAACTCTTAAGAAAGGCCGCCGCGCCTGTTGTCTCTGATCACGCGGTGACCCGTGCGGTGATCCCGGTTGCAGGTCTAGGCACCCGGATGTTGCCGGCGACCAAAGCGATGCCCAAAGAAATGCTGCCAATCGTCGACAAACCACTGATCCAATATGTGGTGCAGGAAGCGGTGGCGGCCGGCATCACCGAGATCGTGCTGGTGACGCACTCGTCAAAAAACAGCATTGAAAACCATTTTGATACGTCGTTTGAGCTTGAAGCCACGCTGGAACGGCGGGTGAAACGCCAGTTACTTGACGAAGTGCGCAATATCACACCAAAAAATGTCACGATCATTTCTGTGCGTCAGCCGCATGCATTGGGCCTTGGCCATGCGATTTTGTGCGCGCGTCCGGTGGTGCGGAACCATCCATTTGCCGTGTTGTTACCAGACGTCATCATCGATCAGTACCGGGCCAATCTGAAAAAAGACAATCTGGCCGAAATGATCAAACGCTACGAACACACCGGTCACAGCCAAATCATGGTTGAACCTGTTCCTGCTGAGCTGGTAAATCAGTATGGCGTGGTTGATTTAGCCGGTCAGAGCCTCAGCGAAGGGCAGAGTGTGGCGGTCAGCGATATGGTGGAAAAACCGGATATTGATGAAGCGCCAAGCAATTTTGCCATTACCGGTCGTTATGTATTGTCGCCAACTATTTGGGACTTGCTGGAATACACACCGCCGGGTGCCGGTGATGAGATTCAGCTGACAGACGGTTTGCATCAGTTACGGTTGCTCGAAACCATCGAAGCTTATCACCTGAAGGGCAAGTCCCATGACTGTGGCAGCAAGATCGGTTATGCACTGGCCAATGCCGAATACGCGCTGCGCGCTTCATTCGGGGCTGAATTTAAAGAAAAACTGCTGCAATTGCTGAAGGATTAAGCTGTGAAAGTAACAATCTTCGGAACGGGTTATGTTGGGCTGGTCACCGGGACTTGTCTGGCGGACATGGGACACCATGTGATGTGCGTCGACATCGACGAACAAAAAATTACCAACTTGCGCAATGGCGTGATCCCCATTTACGAACCCGGCCTCGAAAGTCTGGTAAAAACCAATGTGGCCAATGGCCAGTTGTGCTTTACCGCTAACGCCGAAGAAGGCGTGGCGCATGCTGAAATTCAGTTTATCGCCGTAGGCACGCCGCCGGATGAAGACGGTTCCGCCGATTTAAAATACGTGCTGGCGGTGGCGCGCAGTATTGCCAGCCATATGCACAGCCACAAAGTGATTGTGAACAAATCAACAGTGCCGGTCGGTACCGCAGATAAAGTCAGTGCCTTAGTCAGTCAGGTGCTGGCGGCGCGCTCTTCGACGCTGGGTTTTGATGTGGTGTCGAACCCGGAATTCTTAAAAGAGGGCGCGGCAGTCAACGACTGCATGAAACCGGACCGCATCGTGATCGGCAGCCAGTCGGCTCACGCCATCAGTGTAATGAAAGAGCTGTATGCGCCGTTCAACCGCAATCACGACCGGATGATTGTGATGGACGTGCGCTCCAGCGAGCTGACCAAATATGCCGCCAACTGTATGCTGGCCACCAAAATCAGTTTTATGAATGAAATGGCCAACCTCGCTGAGCGCTTAGGCGCAGACATCGAACAAGTCCGGCTTGGCATTGGTTCAGATCCGCGCATTGGCTATCACTTTATCTATCCTGGTTGTGGCTATGGCGGCAGTTGTTTCCCCAAAGACGTGCAGGCGCTGATCCAAACCGCCGACAGCATCGGCTTTGACTCGGCCATTTTAAAAGCGGTCGAAACCATCAACGAGCGGCAAAAGTCGGTGCTGGTCAACCGGGTACAACAGCATTTTGGCGCTGATTTACAAGGCAAAACCTTTGCGTTGTGGGGGCTGAGCTTTAAACCCAACACCGACGATATGCGTGAAGCGCCGGCCCGGGTGGTGATGGAAGCCTTATGGCTGGCCGGTGCCAAAGTGCAGGCATTTGACCCGGAAGCGATGGAAGAAACCCAGCGCATTTATGGTCAGCGCGCCGATTTGGTGTTGTGTGGCACCAAAGAAGCGGCGTTAAAAGACGCCGATGCGCTGATCATCTGCACCGAATGGAAAAATTTCCGCGCGCCGGACTTTGACAGCCTGAAACAGAGCTTACGCCACGCGGTGATTTTTGACGGTCGTAACCTGTATGATCCGGAAGTGGTGCGCCGCTACGGCTTCAGCTATTACGCCATTGGCCGCGGCGACAGTATCAAAACTTATTGACGGGATGTGCCTGTGCGCTGCACAGTTGATACAACAAGACGGATACCATAAAGCCTGCCTGCGCAGGCTTTCTGTTTACAAGGATCTG
>JAIXSW010000156.1 GCA_027484495.1 Gammaproteobacteria bacterium | reverse complement strand
GCCTCGCGATCCGGTGCACAACTCTGCTGCTGTAGCTGATCAAACTGCGCCTGATCCAGGCGAAAAACGGGGCGTTGCGACATCAGCTAAACCCCGCTAACAGATCGGCAAAACTATGGGCTAACGGACTGCTGGGCTGTGCCAGCTGCTGTTGGCGGCCAAGTCCGGCTTGCTGGCCCAGCAAACCCGCCGCCACGGCGAGGCGAAACGCCTGCGCCATGCTGACCGGATCGCGGCTTGAAGCAATGGCGGTATTGACCAGCACGGCACTGGCACCCAGTTCCAGCGCCAGTGTGGCATCCGACGGTGCGCCAATGCCGGCATCAATAATCACCGGCACGTTGGCCTGCTCAATAATAATTTCCAGCATGGCGCGATTTTGCAGGCCCTGATTGGATCCAATCGGCGCGCCCAGCGGCATCACGGCGGCGCAGCCGGCTTGTTCGAGCTGCTTACAATGCAGCGGATCGGCACTGCAATAAGGCAGCACGACAAAACCCAAAGCACAGAGCTGCTCGGCTGCTTTGAGGGTTTCACGCGGATCTGGCAGCAAATACTTCGGCTCCGGATGAATTTCCAGTTTCAGCCAGTTTGTGCCAACCGCTTCGCGTGCCAGCAGCGCCGCCTGCACCGCTTCTTCGGCCGTCCGTGCGCCCGAAGTGTTCGGTAATAACTGCACACCAAGCGCTTTGAGTGGGCTGTACAGGTCATCTTGCGGCTGGCCCGGTTGCAGCCGTTTCAATGCCAGCGTCACCAGTTCGCAGCCACTGGCTATCACCGCCTGCTGCATTTGCTGAGCGCTTTGAAATTTGCCGCTGCCAAGCAGCAAGTGTGATTGAAAAGTCGTACCGGCAATCGTCAGCATATTAACCTCCGGCCACTAACTGAAAGATTTCGATATGGTGGTCGGTGCTGTCCGGCAATGCGGTTTGTGCCCAGACTGCGCGTGGCAGCAGTTGCTGGTTCAGCACCAGCGCGATGCCTTGCGCCGGCAGCGCCAGCTGTTCTGCCAGTTCCGCCAGCGTGGCGGCTTCGAGAGCGCTCTCTTGTTGATTGATATACAGCATCAAAGTGCTCCTTTTTGAGCAGCGTCAGCGCCTGCACCACAGCAGGCACAACTTGGGTTAGCGTGTAGCGGATACCAGTGAAAACCAATCTGGCTGTGACTTGCAGCAAAACGGCCATAGTGGCCGAAGGGCACTGAATTTGCGTGCCCAACAGGCACTGCACTGGCTTGTTGCGCCGGCGTGGCCTGTAAGTATTGCAACAGCAGCCATGCCAGTTGCTGCGCGGTCACGGCCGCCAACGCCGGATCCACCCCCAAGGTGCGGCAGTTTTGCAGCGCTTGCCAGTTGGGGTCGACCAGGCACTGATAACAGGCCGTTTGCGAATTCAGCAGATAGAGCTGGGCCGATGTGCCGCTGACTGCACCGGCAAATAGCGGCTTTCCAGCTTCACGCGCCAGCCGGTTCAGCTGTAAGCGGGTCGGCAGATTGTCGCTGCAATCGACCAGCACATCACAATCGGCAATGGCCTGGCGCAACTGCTGGTCGTCCGGCCGGCATTGCAGCACCGTCAGCCGAGGATGCGGATTCTGCAAACGCAACCGCGCTGCAGCGACTTCGGCTTTGGCTTTGCCGATGTCTCCGGTCTGGTACAGGCTCTGGCGCGGCAGGTTAGACAACTCGACTTTATCGCTGTCGATGAGCGTCAGCTGGCCAACTCCAGCGCCAACCAGTGTGGTCGCGACCGGGCAGCCGAGGCCACCAACACCGAGTATCAGCACCCGGGCATGTTTGAGCCGCAGTTGTCGGCTGTCACCATCGTCCGCCAGCATCAGGCTGCGGCTGTAGCGGATAAATTCGGTATCAGACAGCGTGGTTTCAGGCTGCGTAGCTTCAGGAGGCACGGACTTAGCGCGCATCATCACCTCCGGTTAAAGGGAGTTGGCAATGCCATAGCGATTGCAGCTGCTGGCAAGTTGCGCCGATGTCGTCACTGTCGACCACAGCCCGCACCATCGCCACACCAGACAGACCCATGGCGCGCAGTGCCGGCAGATGCGACGCGTCGATGCCACCAATCGCCACGGCCGGGATCTGTTGCTGCTGACACAGCTGCTGTTGCAGGCCAATCAACCGCAGGCCCTGCGGGATAGAGGGCATGGCTTTGGTTGGGGTGGCAAACAAATGGCCCAGCGCAATATAAGAAGGCTGCAGGTGCAGCGCCTGTAGCAATTCCAGATAACCGTGGGTGGAAATCCCCAGACGCAGACCGGCGCGCTGGATAGCAAGAAGGTCGGCGCTTTGTAAGTCTTCCTGGCCCAGATGCACGCCATAGGCGCCAAGCTCAAGCGCCAGTTGCCAGTGGTCATTGATAAACAGTTGCAGCTGATGCGCGTGGCCAAAGGCGATGGCAGCGCGCAGGCTCTGTCTGAGCTGTTCAGTGGTACCGGTTTTCAGCCGCAGCTGTACGGTACGCAGACCCGCAGCGGCCACTTCCACCAACTGACTGAAATGACTGACGACCGGATAAATGCCGGGCGCCTGTTGCAGCGATGCAAAGCCTGTCGTCGATGTGCACGCGACACCGGCCAGTGGCCCGCTGAACGTCAGCCGGTCTTGCGGGTGCAAAGCCACCGGCCAGCCGGCTCTGCCAAGCTGACGCCGTGAGCTGACCGGCTGTTGCAGACATTGCTGCAGATACCAGCTTGCCAGTACCACTGCATCGGGCAACAACATCGGCTGCGCCAAAGCACAGGCCAGTGCCGTGGCGAAACTGCAGCCGGTGCCGCGCCAAAGCCCGGCCAGGCGTGGTTTTTCCAGTTGCAGCACGCGTTGCGGCGCGCCGGCCGATAGGGCGGTGCTCAATGCCTGTGCCGGCCACAGTTTAAAGCTCTGAGTGGCCGCCGGATGCAGATACAGGCGCTCGTAAAGCATCTCGCTGCTACCATGACCATCTTTACACCAGATGGCTTTGACACCGCAGGCGAACAGCAATTGGACTGCGAGCTGCGGGTCCGCATCGGCGGGTAAACCGGCCAGCGCGCGCAGCTCCGGCTGATTGGGCGTCAGCACGTCAGTCAGCACCAGCAACGGGGCGAATGCCGACGGGCTCAGATGCTGCAAAGCAGTACCCGAACTTGCTACTTGCACTGGATCCACGATGATCCAGATCTGCGGCTGCTGTTGCTTCAGGCGGCGCAGCCAGTCGGTTAGCAGCTCCAGCGTGCAAAGATCCGGGATCAGGCCGATTTTGATCGCGACTGGCAACGGCTGGCCAGTTGCTGTCAGCGCATCAAGCTGGGACTGCAGCACCGCAGGAGTCAGCGGATAAACCGCCAGCACAGCGCCATTATGCTGCGCGGTCACGGCGGTCAGCACAGTCGCCGCCGGTACCGCTAAGTCCTGCGCTGTAGCGAGGTCGGCCTGAATGCCGGCCAACGCGCTGCAATCAGACCCGCCCACCAGCCAAATCAGACCGGGTTCAGGCAGGTTCATGTGCGCGCTCCGCCGGTGGTGCTGACAAGGTACTGGCCTTAACACTTTGATTCAGTTTCATCGAACAAAACTTCGGCCCGCACATGGCGCAAAACTCGGTATCGGCGCCTTCCGGCAACGCCGCCTGGTAATAGGCTTTGGCGGTATCCGGGTCGAGCGATAAATGAAATTGGTCCAGCCAGCGAAATTCGTAACGCGCTTTGGATAAAGCGTTGTCGCGCAGCTGCGCGCCGGGGTGGCCTTTGGCTAAATCGGCAGCGTGGGCGGCAATTTTGTAGGCAATCAGGCCCTGTTTGACATCTTCTTTATCCGGCAGGCCCAAGTGTTCTTTTGGCGTGACATAACACAACATGGCGCAGCCAAACCAGCCGATCAGCGCAGCGCCAATACCGGAGGCGATATGGTCATAGCCCGGAGAAATGTCAGTGATAAGCGGGCCTAGGGTATAAAACGGCGCACCATGGCAATGTTTTAATTGCTCAGTCATATTGGCCTGCACCAGTTGCAGCGGTACATGGCCCGGGCCTTCAATCATCACCTGCACATCATAAGCCCAGGCAATTTTGGTCAGTTCACCCAAAGTGCGCAGCTCGGCAAACTGCGCTTCGTCATTGGCGTCGGCGACACAGCCGGGGCGCAGGCCATCGCCCAAACTTAATGACACGTCATACTGGGCGCAAATCTGACAAATTTCAGCAAAATGCTGATACAGAAAGTTTTCGCTGTCGTGCAGCTGACACCACTGCGCCAGAATAGCGCCGCCGCGCGACACGATGCCGGTGATGCGCTTCGCCGTCAGCGGAATAAAATCTTTTAACACGCCGGCATGAATGGTGAAGTAATCCACACCTTGCTCTGCCTGTTCAATCAGCGTGTCGCGGTACAGTTCCCAGCTGAGTTTCTCCACGTCGCCACGGACTTTTTCCAGCGCCTGATAAATCGGCACTGTGCCAATCGGCACCGGAGAATTGCGCAAAATCCATTCGCGGGTCTGGTGGATATGCCGGCCGGTGGATAAATCCATCACAGTATCCGCGCCCCAGCGCACCGACCACAGCAGCTTTTCCACTTCTTCTTCAATGCTGGAACTGACTGCTGAATTGCCGATATTGGCGTTGACCTTGACCAGAAAATTGCGGCCGATAATCATCGGCTCGGCTTCCGGGTGATTGATATTGGCCGGCAAAATGGCGCGGCCGGCGGCGATTTCGGCGCGGACAAATTCGGCGTCGATTTGCTTCGGGATGCCGGCACCAAAACTTTCACCGGCATGTTGTGGCTGCAGATCGCTGGCGGCCTGTTGCTGCGCGGCGCGCGCCATATTTTCCCGCAGCGCAACAAATTGCATTTCCGGCGTAATGATGCCGGCACGGGCATAGGCCAGCTGCGTCGGGCGACAACCTGGCAGCGCCTGGTGCACCTGATGGCAAAACTGACCTTGTTGGGCGTCCAGTTCTATGGCAAGCGCTGACAGCGGCGTGGCACAAACTTCGGTGTCCCGACGCGCAGCAATCCAGTCGGCCCGCAGCTTCGGCAAACCGCGGCTGACATCGGCCTGATAATTGGCATCGCCATAAGGGCCGCTGCAATCGTAGATCGGCACCGGCGCATTGACGCTGCCATCCGGCGAGGGATGTAACGCAACTTCACGGCACGGCACCGCGACAGCGCCATCAGCACTTTGCAGGTAAATCCGGCGTGAACCGGTATGGGCGGCAGTTTTAAAATCGCCAATATACTGGCGTGCTGCTGCACGTTTATCGCGGCGGTTGTCACGCACGCTGGCTGGCGCCGCGGACGTGATAGCGGTTTCAGGTGTTGATGGGGTAGAAGTACAGTCAGACATAGCAAGCTCCAATAAAGTTGAGTTGCTTGTCCGGAGTGGGGCAGACGCATACAGCAAGGCTGGCGCCAAAAAGCACCCGCTGCAG
>JAIXSW010000013.1 GCA_027484495.1 Gammaproteobacteria bacterium | reverse complement strand
GTAGACCAGGCCTTTTTCAAACAGCTTAGTAAAGAACCATTGTTCCCATTTGTAATATTCCGGCTTGCAGGTCGCGATTTCGCGGTCCCAGTCATAGCCAAAACCTAAGCGTTTGAGCTGGTTTTTCATGTAGTCGATATTGGCGTAGGTCCATTTGGCCGGCGCGGTTTTGTTGGCAATGGCGGCGTTTTCAGCCGGCAGGCCAAACGCATCCCAGCCCATCGGCTGCATCACGTTTTTGCCCTGCATGCGCTGGAAGCGGCTGATCACGTCACCAATGGTGTAATTACGCACGTGGCCCATGTGCAGACGGCCGCTTGGATACGGGAACATCGACAGGCAGTAGTATTTTTCTTTGCTTGGATCTTCGGTCACTTTAAAGGCGTTTGAGCTCGCCCAGTGCTGTTGTAACGCGGTTTCAATCAGGCGCGGTTCGTAAGCGGAAACAGGGGCCTGAGCGGTGTTGTCTGGTGCTTGCATGCAAAGGATCTCAACAGATAAATATCACGGGGGATATGGGCAAAAAATAAAAACTAATTGCCGTTAGGATAACGCATTCAGGCTAGTGGCAACAACTGCCACGATGACCTGAAACACGCATGATGTGGTGGATGCTGAGTGAGATGGGACGGTCTGCACGGACATTGCAGATTTCTGCCGGTGTTCAGCTGCGCTGGAAGGGGCTGTCGTGACTATACTCAGCAATGAGTAGGCCGCTTATTCACGAGGTAAACATGACTGATTTAATGCAAAAATACCGGCACTGGCTGCAACAGCTGGACCAACTGCTGCACAGTGCTCAGGCCGAATCCGATCCGCTGCTGAGGCCGGCCCATCATGTCGCCGACACCTTCAGCGCCTATATCAAAGCCGGCAGAGACCTGACGGCCTACGAAACCCAGCTTTTTATTGAAACATTTTTCCATCAGCAACAACAGCCGCAGCCGCCGTCCATCTGGCCGGAAACCTTGTGGCAGCTGCTGGCGCAGGTCACCGACAAAACTCAGGTGGAATGGCAGGAACTGGAGCAGGATCTGTCGCACCAGGGGTTATATCTGCAAGGCGAACCTGTTGGTATGGGATTGTATCTGTGCCGTCACTGCGGTGAGACGATGCATTATAACCACCCGGCAACTCTGCTCCCTTGCCCGGGCTGTGGGGGCGGGCATTTCTTGCGCCGCGGCCTGCCGGTCTGAGTTTGTTGTTTGCCGCCCAACAGATCTGATGTTCGATCACAGATATGTTTTCGGCATGCTACTGATTTTGTTAGTATGCCTGCATATCCCAGTAAGGAATCTACGGCATGACGCAAATTGCAGTAACCAAAGCTGCCGACACTAAACTTCAACAGCTCGCCCTCACTGCGGCACAGCTCTCGCCACAATTGGACGACGCCCAGATCAAAGATGCGTTGGACGTGGCGGGATATAGCAGCACCTTTATCGGTCAGGACCGCGCCAAAGCCGCGCTGGGTTTTGCCATCGGTATGGATATGCCTGGCTATAACCTGTATGTGATGGGGGAACCGGCGTTAGGTCGTTTTACATTGGTTCAGGATATTCTGCAGCAGGCTGCCAGTGAGAAAGAAACGCCGGATGACTGGTGTTATCTGAACAACTTTGACGACGAACGCACGCCGCAAACGCTGCGACTGCTACCGGGTGAAGGCCGGGTTCTGGTCAAAAAACTCGAAGCGCTGATCGACGAACTGCTCGATACCTTTCCTGCCGCCTTTGACAACCCGGGTTATCAACGCCGGAAAAAAGCCATTCACGCCGCTTTTGACAATAAGTACGAAGCTGCCATCGCGCTGGTAGAGCGTAAAGCACTGGAAAAACAAGTGGTGCTGTACGAAGAAAACGGTGCGGTTAGCTTTTCGCCGATGATCGACGGCAAACCGCTGGACGATACTGAATTTGCCAGTCTTGCCGACGACAAACGACAGTTTTTTTATGAACTGGTCAGTGAGCTGGAAACCATCCTGAATGAACAGCTACTGGAACTGCCACAGTGGAAACGCGAGCTATCTGAAAATCTGCGTACGCTGCGCCGCGAAACCATCGAACAGGCAATCAAACCGCTGTTAAAGCAGCTGGAGCATGATTACGTCACTGAGCTGGGTATTTTGCGGTACTTACGCGAAATGCGGCCGGAACTGGTGAAAGCAGTGCTGGAATTGTTGCCGGAAGAGCTCGAGAGCGATAAAGCCGAAGAGCTGGATATCCGCAGCTTTTTTATCAACGACTTTGTGCCCAACGTGCTGGTGCATCACGAATCGATGTCCGGCGCGCCTATTGTGTTTGAAGCCAATCCCAGTTACGGCAATTTGTTTGGCCGGGTTGAATACAGCTCGGCGCAGGGATCGTTGTACACCAATTATCGCATGATCCGCGCCGGCGCTTTGCATAAAGCCAACGGCGGTTACCTGATCCTCGATGCTGACCGGCTGCTGACGCAACCTGCGGTGTGGGACGCGTTGAAACTGGCGCTGAAATCCGGCGAGATTGTCATCGATACGCTGAGTGAACACGCCGTCACTAATTCGACCATTATCACGCCCAAAGCCATTCCGCTTAGCGTCAAAGTGGTGCTGCTGGGGTCGCGCGATTTGTATTATCTGGTGCAGGATGTTGATGATGAGTTTAACGAACTGTTCCGCGTGCTGGCTGATTTTGAAAGTTACCTGCCGCTTAATGATCAAACCATCAAATATATGTCGTTGCAGCTGCAGGATCAGATCCAGCAGCTGGAGGCTGGCCCGCTGACGGTCTGCGGCCT
>JAIXSW010000222.1 GCA_027484495.1 Gammaproteobacteria bacterium | reverse complement strand
GGGACGCCGGCCGTCCACACTTTGACCATCAGCCAGGCGACTAGCAGGGATATTGATTTATCTGCCTTGTCAAATCATCGCAAGCTGCAATCGCTCACGCTTCGAAATGTAATCTTTGAAGCGACTGACATTCAGCAGTTGCAGCAACAAACAGATTTAACTTATTTGCGACTGGAAAACAGCAATACTATCTCCAGTTTGTCGTTTATCAGCCAAATGCCTTTGTTAACTAATCTGATTTTACGCAACACTATTACTGACGCGAATCTTGCGACCTTAACAATCCCAGATAACTTGCTTTTTTTAGGCTTGGATAGATTTCCGGACGCAAAATACGGTTATGCCGCACTGACCAGTATCCAGAAGATTATTCAGACCCCGAAGAAAATAACGACTCTCGACCTGAATGGCCAGATTGCTCTGCCCTGTGCTGAAATAGACCAGATTAAAACAAAAGTCAGTTCAGTGTATGCGCCGTCACAATGTGGAGTCAAAGACACAAAATTATCTGATGTTAGTATTCCGGATGCAGCGCTGTATCAATGTATTAGCCAACACATGGCCGAGCAGAACGCCAGCTTTCTCGAAGGTATTATTTACTTAAACTGCTCTAATGTTAGAAATCTAAGTGGCATTCATCATCTGACAAATCTGCTGTCCTTCTCGGTAAACTCAAACAACAATCAGGATGTCATTAATGACTTATCGCCTATTTCACAGTTAAGTAAGCTAAAAACACTTCATTTAAGCAGCCAGAAACTAACGGCAGCAAAAATTGCCATATCTTATCCGGCAAGCCTGAACGCTTTGTTATTTGACTCAAATTTGTTAGACCAAACCGCGGTTCCTACCCTACAGGCCTTATTGCCAAGACTAAATCAGTTACGATTAAACGGTAATTTGTTTACAGATTTCAGCTGGCTCACCAATGCGCCGAATCTGAGAACTTTAGGGATCGGTCAAAACCCGGTAACTAACCTCAGTTTTATTACCACGTTGCCGCAATTAACAAATTTGAGCATATCTGGTTTGAATCTGACTGATTTAACCGGGTTTACGCTGCCGGCAGGATTGACTCAAATTGATGTTAGAATGAACAAACTGACGAATTTGAATCAACTGACCAGCCGGTTAAGCAACCCTGCCCTGTTAACATACCTGACCGCCGGTTCTATGAATTTGTTGGATATCAGCTCGCTCGCTCTCATGCCTAATCTGCAGTATCTGGATTTATATGGCGTGAAAGGGACTACCGATTATAGTGCTATCGGCAATCTAACCAAGTTGACGTGGTTGAACTTGCAGGAAGCGGAATTACCTAAAAAGTTTCCGGATTTTACCGTCCCACCTGCGCTGAAACAGTTGTATATGACACAGTATGGCGGGACGAATATTTCAGTCACTGATATCTCAGCCCTTGTTGCTGCCGCCGGTCAATTCCAAAGCGTAATGCTGCAAGGACAAGTCGCGATTGCCTGTGACCAGATTGATGCACTGCGTAATCATGCGAATAAAGCCGCCTTTCAATTACCAGCGCAATGTGGTCAGCTGCTCATTAGTGCTGACACAATACCTGATCCGGTGCTGCGTCAATGCGTGACCAATCGCCGTTATACAAACTTTAGCAGCATTGAATTTTTGAACTGCAATGGCAACGTCAAGGATTGGACTGGCGTGCAGCTGATGACGAACCTGCAATATGTCACTGTAAATGGCACGGCGACTACGGCTCAGAGCATCACAAATCTATCTCTTTTCAAACAAGTGCCAGGGTTAGTTAATTTATCTCTTCGCAACCAGGGCATCACCGACCAGATGTTGGACGTTTTAAGCAGTGCATCAGCATCTTATGTCAATTTGGATGGTAACCCGATCACACAAGCTAGTTTTAGCAAGCTTATGACTAGTTTCCCGAGTCTCGATAGCATTGGGCTGGCCGAAACCGCTATCAGTAGCCTCAGTAATTTGTCTGAACTCAATGTAACTTGGATCGGATTGGCGAAAAACAATCAATTAACCAGCTACACAGGATTAAACAATCTGGGGGCAAAAACCACAGGTCTGCACTTAGAGCCGGTCAATAACGCTGCTTTGCAAGGCCTTAAACTGCCGGACACAATTAAACATCTATACCTGACAGGCGATGTATGGACCAGTATCAGCCTGATATTTTCAAAAGTAACGCAACCAGCGAACCTCGAAGCTTTGTATGTCAGTAATAACACATTCAGCGATTTGACTGGGATTGGCGCAGCACAGAAGCTTGTCAACTTCTCTATTGTTTCCAATAAAGTGACTGGGTTATCTGATTATTCACCACTTGCATCACTGCCTTTATTAACCAACTTGGATATCGAGACTCCTTCTCTGACCTCACTGGCATCGTTAAGCAGTGTATTGCCAAAGCTTACATACTTAGGACTTCAGAACAGTAATGTCACTGACTTTTCGCTGCTGAAAAACATGGCTCAGGTAACATATCTAGCACTAGGTAATACCATGATTAACGATCTGACAGTGTTATATAATTTGTCCAACATCGTTAACGTAGGGCTTAATGGCAACAATCACCTGCCATGTTCCGCACTGGAGTTGCTCGACAGCAAAAAGCCAGCCAATGCCTATATTCAGAAACCTGAATTCTGCACGAAATACGGCGGTTTGTTGATCCAGAAAATGAGTGGCCAAGGACCTACTGCAGTAGCATTTACTAACAGTGCGGATAGTGCTTTAGGACAATTGCGGATAGAGACTGGCAGTATCATCTTTACACCGGCAGCCAATGTCAGTGGTTGGGTGACGTTGCGCCTGAATTTAACTTTCTCAGGTACCGTTAGTGCTGTAGAAATAAAAATCTGGGTGGACCCAACCGATACACCTGCAAAACCACGCAAAGGTTTACCTTGGTGGGTATTGATGAAACCAACCGCAGCCTGATCCTTTAATAAATAAACCCCGTCTGACGGGGTTTATTTTTTTATAGCTAAGTCTGTAGAACCAACCGTCATCTGATGGAATAGAAAATGCGCCCTTTCAGTTCTGTCGTAATCATCACAATGTTTGCTGCAACGTTAAGCACGCATGCAGTTGAAGCGCTAAAACAAGTGCCGCCGGCGGCAGCAACGGCAGAACAACATCTGACGGCTGCTGGCACTGAAGCCGATTATTATGGCAGCTACTATTTGTGGTCTGAAGATGGGATCTACGCCGGACGCTGAGTGGAAACGGTTTACTGACGCTCAATTTCGACAATTTTGCTGAAAGTGTTGTATTTCAATTTATTCGTGGCGTAGGTCAGGTTGAACAGCGAATCCACAAGCGTCGGTGAACTATATCGTCTGCGCAAGCACCGCAAACAATCAATATGAGTTAGCCAATATCCCGGCCGGCAAAACCATCAGTTCTGCCGCTTTTGGTCAAACCAGTGACAATGACAAAGGCACACTCAGTGTGGTCAACGGCAAAATTCGATATGTACCAGCCAAGAATATTACCGGCTGGATCGAATTCAACGTGTTCGTGACCTTATCCGACGGCAGTACCAGGTCTATTGTGTTGCGGACTTTTATCAAACCGCCCGCAGCAACAAAACCAGGGGTGCCTTGGTGGGTGATCACTAAGCCGGTAAACTAGTCATTGCACAGTTCGCCAACTAAACCGCGCTGCAATAGCGCGGTTTTTTTATGTGCCGGGTTGAGGCGTCATCAAAACCCACCAGGGTAATCCGCGTCGTTTTGATTCAGGGTTAAATAAAAACTTCACTTCACAATGGCCGGAGACTGCGCCGGTTTCATAAGTATGTTCATCCAGCCATTGCCCGGCCGGACAGTCGCCGCCAACGATTGCCGATACTCTAAATCCGGCATTCGCCTTTACTTTAAACTGCACTCGACTACCTTCGATTCCGGTTTTAGTACTCACTTCAATAGTCCCGCCAACAACGTTATTACTGGCTGCTGTGATGCTGTATACCCGGGAAAAATGGGCGCGAACCGCGCGAGCTGCCCTGACATTAGCCAGTTCGCAAAGACTGCCACTGCAACTGCCGCTCCAGTGACTAAATTGAAAACCAGTTTTTGCCTCCGCCTGACACAGACTAGTCCCGCCATGCTGGACCGGATTCTGGCTACAACTGATAAAACCAGCCTGATCTGGTAATAGCTGATAACTGATTTGATAAGACGGGATCTGCACGCCTTCGGTTTGTAAGTGGAAGCTGCCTTGCTCTGCTCTGACGAATACCAGATATTCACCCCTCACCGGTGCCGTCAAATTAAACGCCTTTGTCTCACCATCGCTGATCCGGCGAAAATCAATCAACGACGAAGACAAATCTGCCGCTGTGGTTACTTTAAAATCAAAAGCTGTCAGGTTTGTTCTTGGCGTGATAGCGAAACTGAGCTTTTGTCCTGCTTCTGCATTGAATCTGAACACAGTCTGCGGAGCAAGTACCTGATGTTTCCCTGGGCTCAGCACTTGTGCTGTCGCTGGGGTACCGTAAAAATGACGGCTTTCATCATTGATACCAGGATGTCGATAGCCGCGATACACAGCAAGGTCAAAGACGCCGGGGCCTGCAGGGACCTCAAGATAATGTGTGCCGGTCTCTACAGCGGTAAAATCTTCAGCATCAAATGAGCCGACGCCAAACGGACTTCTTAAAACTGTCGCCGAAGAGTTGGTATTGACCGGACGATACAAACTGGCCGACAGTCCCCTGTTGCCTGCGCGCACCAAACCGGTCAGCGTGATGATATCACCAGCATTCAGGTCAAGCCGGAGAAAGCGCGTTTGTGTGCCTAAATGTACTGTAAATGGTCGATTGAAATAAGGCACGGCAACAGCTGCATTGCGGCTCGTCGCTTGCTGCCAGTCCGCGGGCAGCCACTCAGCCAGCTGACTTCCTAACAGACCTCGTTGTCCTTCAACCAAATCACTGACTTGGTTAGCGTTGGTATCCGCAAGCTCCGGATTGAGGCCGGCCACCAGCTCGACGCTATCTGACAGGCCATCGTTATCTTGATCGAGGTCAGCCCTTATCCCTGTTGCGTTTAGCAGATAGCGACCGGACTGCCCCTTGATTTTCAAGTAATAGACGCCGGTCTGGGCAGCATTAAAGACCAATTGGCCGGTTTCACCGTCACTGATGCTGTAGGTGTAATCTAACCGGCGTTCATCATCGCGCGGCCCACCCCAGATTTCCAGATTCAGGCTGCCACGCTCCAGTAATGGCGTTAAGGCTACGCTGATCTGATCGCCTTCAAGCATCGCAAAACGGAAAAACTGATCATCCTGGCTCCGACGATATTCACCGTCACGATAGTAGCGCGCTGTATTAATGCTACCGGCAAAATCAGCAACAACGCCGGCTTTAGCAGCATGACTGAAGCCCTGTTCAGCTTGCACTGTCACCAGGCCTGCATCTCCACTCAGTCGCACATAGTAGTCGCCTGTAACGCCCGGCAACACCGAGAGTATTTGCGAATCGCCATCAGAGAGGGATGAGGTCCAAGTATCTCTGGTTTTGCCATCAGGCCATAACACGGTCGCCACAACAGACCCCGCATTGGTTTGATTCAATACCCGGAGCGCGACGGGTTGGCCTGCAATCAGCGGCAACCGGATATAAGCATCGCCGCCGGCAAAGGTCAGGCTAAACGGCTGATTAAAATACGGTATGACCTTAGCGACCGCCGGATTCAGCGCTGGGGCAAGATCTGCCAGACTCCATTCCTGCGAATAGCGCCCCAGACGACCGGCGCTAACGTCCTCAGCATCGCTTTGACCGTTGCGGTTCGAATCCGCCCGGCTTGGATCCAACCCACGCAGGTATTCCAGCGCATCAGGCAACCCATCAGCATCAGTGTCCTGCACCGGTTGCAAACCACTGGCAATCAAGCCCAGACGACCGGCAGCACCGCTCACCTGCATCAAGTACACCCCGCTATGACGCGCAGTAAACTCAATACTATTGTTTCTTTGATTTGATAACCCTGTCAGGGTGCGAAACGGTTGACGGTCATCGGGCGAGTACAATGAAACAGTCATACTGCCAACGGCAAGCTTCGGAGCGAGCTGCAGGCTGACTCTGTCGCCCGGTTTGGCAATAAAATACCAAAACGTGTCATCGCCGGAAAATGCGAGATCACCATCGACCAGCGGTGCAGCGGTCAAGGCTGTCTGTTGATAGGCATACTGACTGCGTCGGGAACTAGTCAGACCGCGATACACGGCAATATCGGCCTGGCCAAATGCAGCATCAAATTTCAGGTAATAAGTGCCAGGCAAACGCGCGGTAAACTCGAATTGTTTACTACTGTTGTCCGCGAGATAACCCAGACTACTGATAAAACGCGGCGGTGTACCAGGGCCATACAAAGTCACCTGATTGCTCCCTTCCCCACGCCATGTCTTGATGTCCAGAGCCACGGATTCTCCCTGGGCCACGTCAAAACGCAGGTACTTGTCAAAACCATCCATGGGCATACTGAACGGCTGATCAAAATATGGGATAGGCTTGGCGGCCAGCACGGTACTGGCTGCCATCACATCGGTTCTTAACCATTCGACCTGATACAGCCCCCGGCTCCCATTGAGTGCTTGCTGATAATCTGTAGTACCATCCAGATTTGTATCGGCCATTGCGATAGACGAGCCGCGAAACCATTCAGCACAATTGGCTAAGCCATCGCCATCATCATCGCTATCTGCACGCACTCCTGACATGTCGAGTTGATAACTGCCGGCGCCGTTTCGATCAACCCGTAAATAATAAACGCCGCTCTGCTGTGCAGTGAAACTGATGGAATGCCTTTGATTT
>JAIXSW010000453.1 GCA_027484495.1 Gammaproteobacteria bacterium | reverse complement strand
TTATTAGAGCAGCTGAAACAGTCTGAATATAAAGCGCCGGGCAACTATTCTGAAGTGCATGTGCAGCTGGAACTGTTTCGGTTTTGTGATGGCAACGATGCGTTGTCAGATACCAGCGCAGATCCCGGCGGTAACCGGCAGATCCGGCAGAATCTGGGCACGCTGGAAATAAAGACATCGATTAATACCGTGGTAGCTTTTGCCCGGGCTGAGTCGGAATATAAAGTCGTCACACCGCCACATATGCATGTGTCTCTGAGCGAAGGGGCGATGGGCGTCAAACCGAAGATGACGGCCACACAAGTGCAAGCGCTGTGGGGGACGCCCTCTGCGGATTTGGTATTGCAAGATGGCGCCAGATTGTTGGGTTATGGTCGGCGGCTATGGGTTTTATTGGATCCGCTGGTCAAAGTGGTCTTTACCGACAGCGAGCTCCTCAGCGGTGTCGGCCGGAATTTGCTGGATTTTCACCCGGAGTTTGATGAAAAGCCCTGGCTGATTGATGGTAAAGTGCCTTACAAAAAAGACATGGTCCAAGCCGGCTTGCAGCTTGGTTCCTGGCAAAAAAAATCAGCGTTATTATGGCGGCGTCAGCTGGGCACGCAGCAGCTGAGTGTGCAGTTTGAAGCATTTAATCCGGGATCTGTGGACCAGAATACCGCGCTGCTGACCGGGTTTCGCCTCAGTGGCCAACCAGATCAGGTTGTGAAGAGTCCGTTACAACAAGCAGCGATGACCGACGTGCTGACGTTTGTTGAAGCCGTCAATGTGCGCAATCTTCGGCAGCAGCCGCTGGCCAGCCAGCTGCCCGCGCAATTACGGGTGCATCAGATGGCACAGCGGCGCAATTTAATCTGGTGGCTGCCAACCACACAGCTGCATGTATTGCTACAAAAAGACCAAATCAGCCGGCTGAAAGTGACGGCGCCAATCGTGCGAAATACGCAACAACCTGACCAATTCCCGCAACTGTTAAAAGCGCTGCAAATTCCGATCAGTAAAGCCGGACTGCGGCTGGCATTTCCGGACATGCAGGATTATGGCGATCGCTTTCAGTTATATCGTGACGATTTTGATATCCTGATCGAGTTTGCCTCTGATGAGGAGCATGCACCGATTGAGTTGCTGGAGATCATTTATCATTATCCGCACTGAACGGTCTGGCGTTGCAGTGCGCTGATGCAGCGGGCATACTGGCAATTCTGCCGAAGGCTATTCTTTTCACAAGGTTTTTCTGTTGTCCTGGTTGTTGCCGCGTCCTGATCGTCGTTCTGTCTGGTTATTACTGGGCTTAAGCCTGTTGTGTTCTATGCTGGAATTGGCACTGCTGCAGCATAAGTATCAGTTGTTCACTGGCGGAGGTTTTTTACAGCCACACAGCTTTGTGTCGGCTTCCGAGCGGGTGATCTATGTCTTTGCCGGTTGGCTGGCTGATCTCAGTGCATTGATTTGTGCTTTTATGTTGTACAACCTGCTGTGCCGCTTTCAAACCAGCAGCCGCAGCCATTTGTGGTTCGCGCTGTTTGTGCTGCTCAGCTACAGCTGTTATAGCTGGGTAGGTACTGAGTTATTTCAGTATTTTGGTGACAACCTGGACTGGCAGGTATTGGCGAATCTTGGCGGTGGCAGTGTACTTGCCGCGATCAGCATGGTGCTGACGGAGCTCAGTCAACATCTGTTGCCGGTGCTGTTCGGTCTGTTGCTTGGCATCGCGTTGTTATATTGCGTCCATCTGGCATTTCGTCGCTATCGGGCACCGATCTGTGATGCACAGCACTGGTGGGTTTATACCGCCCTGCTGGTGTTACTGCTGTTTCCGTTACAACTGCAATGGGTGGCGACGGCGCAACCATATCGTTTTGGTCTGGAAAAGAAACTATCGCAGCAGGTATTAGCGCAGCTGATCAACCGGCTGACCGATCTCGATTTTGATGGTTACGGTGCTTTTGGTATTAAAGCCGACTCCCATCCGCTGAATGCCAGCTTGTATCCGGGCGCGATGGATGTGCCGGGCAATGGCATTGATGAAGATTGCATTGGCGGTGATTTGCCAGCGTTTCAGCCCGATGCCCCCGATGTTTTGCTGCAGCTGCCACTGCGGGCCGGCCAACATATCTTTTTAGTGGTGCTGGAGAGTGTGCGGGCCGATGCGTTATTTGCCAACAGCAATGGCCAGGCGGTGATGCCACACCTGGCGGCTTTGGCCAGACAAGGCAGTTATAGCGAGCATGCATACAGCCATACCGGTTTTACCACCAGTTCCCTCAAAGCGATATTTAACCGCAGCCTCAGTTATCATCCGCCCCAGCAGAATTTATTGGACGCACTGCAAGCACGCGGTTATCAGATCAATGTGGTATCAGCGCAGGCAGAGCGCTTTGGCGACGTGCTGGCCAGCGCCCGGTTAAAACGCAGTGGTCAGTATTATTTTGATGCCGACTCAGCACTGGCAGATCGGCTGGACCCATCACTGAATGCCGGAGCGCTGCGGCTGAGTGAACAACGTTTATTGCGCCAGCTGCAACAGCGGTTTGGCGAGGTGGACTGGCAACAACCACAGTTTTTTTATCTGAATGTTCAGGCTGCACATTATCCGTATCATCATCAGCAGATGTTGCCGTTACTGACCAAGCGGGCGATCAACCGCCAACAAATGCAACCGGCGAACAAGGCATTGTTGCAGTTGAGTTATTACAATGCAGTCGCCAATGCCGACTGGTTGATTGGACAGCTGCAACAGCTGATGCAGCAGCAAGGGATCGCCGGACAAAGTACGCAGTTTTATACGTCAGACCACGGTGAATCGTTGTTTGACGACGGTTTTCTCGGTCATGGCCATCAGCTGAATGATACTCAAACCCGCGTGGTGCTGGTCAGCAACCGCAAGGTCACTTATCCCAGCGTACTGGGTCATGCCGATCTGGCACCAATCATTCTGGCGACGGCACAAGGTGTGACGCCACCGGCGACGGCGGACGCGGTATTGCAAGTGGTTGGTTTGGTACGCTCGCCACAACAAATTGCCAGAGTGGATGCAAAAGGCCGGATGTTATATGACTTTCGCCAGCAGCATTTCCGTCGTAGTGACGATTCGCCGTGGCAGGATTTTGCGCAGTTAGCTCCGGCAGATCAGCAGCGCGCCCAACAGCTGATTAACCAGTGGGGCTGGTTGCGATACCAGCAATCTGAGCTGTATCAGCAGCAAAAACGCTGATGGTGCCTGACGCGATAGCCCCGGTCAGCGATTGAGCGGGGCAAAATTGGCTTCTGCCTGCGCCATACGGATCTGCAGTCGGCCAATTTCCTGATTATATCCTTCCATCTGATAGCGTAGCCGGTCGGCCTGATTTAATAGTGCCGCGCGGGCTGAAGCGTTTTGTTCAACGGCGATGCGCTGATTGATAGCATAGATATCTTCACGCAGTGTCAGATTCCGGTTTTGCAGATCATTGATGGCCAGCGCGATATCGTCGACCACTTTTTTCGCTTTATACCAGCGCTGTCCCTGCTGAAAGCCACTGCGAAACGCTGGTTCCATCGGGCCGGTGCAGGCTGTGTTGTAATCCTTCCCGGCGCGACCCCAGGCTTCGCCATGCGGGAAATCACAGAAGAAAACCAGACCCTGGTTATGGCCTTGCTGATAGGTCTTAAAATCGGGCGTGACGCCATGGTCGGCGCAATCTTTCTGGTACTCGCGGAATTTACTGCTCAGTTCGCCGGCTTTGCCATCGTTGACGCCAAGACTATACCAGTCGCCCAACAAACATTCGTTTTTGCTGATGCTGGCGCAGGCCAGTAGCTGACTGGTCAGCATGATCAGAATAATTTGACGTAACATATTGATCCTTATAAGCCTGCACGGGCAACAGAACGACGCCGGTCCCGCCGCATGCTAACGAGGGTATCCGGCTTTGTAAAGGGTCTGCACTGCTGCACACCCAAGGCTGGTCGCTTGCCGGCCATCAGCTGCCTCCACTATAGTAAACAGCTGGAATGAACCGGAGCCTTTGATGCGACTTCTATGCGTCCTGATCTTGCTGTGCTGCCCAATACTGGCCGCAGCTTCGGTAACAACGATCCGCATTCTCGGGCTGCAGTCGAGTACCGAAGCCAGCGTGGTGTATTACCGAGATTTGTTGCAGCTGGTGCTCGATCGCACCGCCACAGAATATGGTGCAGCCAGTCTGGAACTGGTGGCGCCACCGCCGCTGGGTGATTACCGGTATTTGTTGATGAAACAGAATTTTATTGATGTGCATCACTTCGGTACATCGCCGGAGTTAGAGCGTGATCTGCTACCGGTCCGAGTGCCTTTGCTGGCCGGTGGCCTTGGCTGGCGGGGATTTGTGATCCGCAAAGCGGATCGGCTGGCTTTTGCGCAAATCAGCGAGTTTGCCGAGTTAAAGCGGCTGATAGCCTGTCAGGGCGAATTATGGCCTGACACAGCCATCATGCGGGCTGCCGGTCTGCATGTGATCACTGCAGATCGGCATGACCAAATGCTGGAAATGCTGCGCCGGGAGCGGTGTGATTATTTCCCACGCAGTATTTTTGAAGGCCCGGTTGAGCAAAAAGCTTTTCAGTTGCAATACCCGGATCTGGAGTTCAGCAGCAGTGTTTTGCTGCATTACCCCTTCGCCATGTATTTTTTTGTCAAAAAGGACAACATCGCACTGGCAACCCGGCTGGAAAAAGGCTTGAGCCCGCTGGCACAAAGTGGTGAGTTG
>JAIXSW010000547.1 GCA_027484495.1 Gammaproteobacteria bacterium | reverse complement strand
TAGATAACACTCCGGAACAGCAAAGTTTCAGAGTGTATGTGGCAAAAATGACGGCTGGATGACAACCAAACCTAGTTTAGAGGACGCGCCAGATAGATGGCATCTTTACCATAACTAGTCAGTGCTTTGCTTGCAGGTTCTGACAAGCTATCAACAGCACTAAATTGTTGTTGCTGCCAAAACGCGGCAGAATTCTGTACGGCAACCAGCGCGGCAGAAGACAAACCAAGCGTGCCGGCATACGTCAGCGCTTGATGCAACAAGGCTGTCGCAACGCCTTGACCACGCGCATCCGGACTGACCGCCATATCATGCAAATACAGACAATTAGCCTGTTCATACTGGCCAAATTCAGCGCCAAGAGGATTAATCTGGCCTAATCGTGACGGATAACTAAACAGGTAGCCCCATACTTTGTCTTGATAACAAGCCAACCAGCAGGATTGTGGATATAACATCAGTCGTTTAGCAACGACTTGCGGGGATTCGTAAAATTCATCTGAATAACAGTGGTCCTGTAACCGGACCACTGCGCTCAGATCAGCAATTTGCATTAAACGGATGTGAAACATAACTCTTAGGCCTGCGACAGCTGCAACAGGCTTCCACTACTTGAGATTATTCGATCGCTTTAAGCAGCGTCTTGTCCAGACCGTCTGCTGTTAACAACTTAATGACTGCATGACAATGATCAATGGTGAAGTCGCCTTCTTTGATCTGTGCATTTAACGCATCACGACGTTTTTGTACCACGTTGTTCAGCATCCCTGAATCAATACTGCCTTTGGTTTTTGCATCCAGTTTATCCAGCCATGGATACAATGTACTTTCAGCTGCATAGGCATCTTTTCGCACTGACGGATGAAAATCCTGACATGCATTCAGATTGAGCAGATAGAAATTCAGGTAACCTGCGACAGTGACTAACTTGTAATCTTGATCTGCAGCCTGGACCGGCAGCATGCTGCTCAGAAGTAAGCCCGCTAAACACCATTTTTTCATCAGTAGCATCCCGCTTAAGTTGCGTTATCTAATCAATCTAATCAGAAAAATCTTAATTTGCAATCAAGTGTAGAAAAATCAATAAAGAAGGCGACTGTGACAACGGTCGCCTTTGTATTATTCGAGCGTATTCGCCGGTACCCGCACCATGCCCTCCATTAAGATCCGCGCACTGCGGCTCATGATCGCTTTGGTGACCTGCCACTGACCATCGACCTGACTTGCCGCGGCGCCCACCCGCAAAGTACCACTCGGATGGCCAAACCGGACTGCCGTACGCTCACCGCCACCGGCAGCCAGATTCACTAAAGTCCCGGGAATGGCGGCAGCCGTGCCAATAGCAACAGCACAGGTGCCCATCATCGCGTGATGCAGTTTTCCCATCGACAAGGCACGTACTGACAGGTCAATGCCATCAGCTGCAACGGTTTTTCCGCTGGATGACAGATAAGTCGCAGGGCCGCTGACAAAAGCAATTTTGGGCGTATGCTGCCGGGCGGCCGCTTCGCTGATATCGCTGATGAGCCCCATTTGCCGTGCACCG
The DNA here is from genome assembly GCA_027484495.1 of Gammaproteobacteria bacterium. Lineage (GTDB taxonomy): Bacteria > Pseudomonadota > Gammaproteobacteria > Enterobacterales > Alteromonadaceae > Pararheinheimera. The sequence goes on along the minus strand of JAIXSW010000547.1, from coordinate 4,109 downwards.
TAAGCGCGAATGGTCTCGAACCGGCTTAACGCCTGTACATCATTATTGATTGCATCCTGCAGCTCAGTGCCCTGATAACCTAATTCAGCGGCATCGAGGAAAATAGTCGGAATGCCGGCGTTGATAAAAGTTGCTCTGAAGCTGCCAATACCGGGCACATCCAGCGTGTCGACCAGATTGCCGGTCGGAAACATCGCGCCACCACCCTCGCCTTCATCGGCTGCCGGATCAAGAAATTCAAGTTCAACTTCAGCGGCGGGAAATGTCACCCCATCGAGTTCAAAATCGCCATCTTCCTGCACTTGTCCGTTGAGCATCGGCACATGCGCGATAATGGTTTTCTGGATATTGACCTGCCAAATCCGCACTGTCGCCAGACCGTTTTGCGGCAGCGTGGCAGCATCAATTAAACCCGACTGAATGGCAAAAGAACCAACTGCTGCCGACAAATTGCCACAGTTGCCGCTCCAGTCAACAAAAGCTTTATCAATCGCCACCTGACCAAACAGATAATCGACATCATGCCCCGGCTGGCTCGCCGTGCTTAGGATCACGGTTTTACTGGTACTGGAGGTTGCGCCGCCCATGCCATCAATTTGCTTGCCATAGGGATCCGGGCTGCCTATCACGCGCAATAACAACGCATCCCGCGCCGGGCCAGCGACTTGCGCCGCGGGTGGTAAATCACAAAGACGAAAAAAAACGCCTTTGCTGGTGCCGCCGCGCATGTAGGTTGCGGGCACTTTTATTTGTGGTGCATAAGTCATGACTTCACCCTGAGATTCATTTAAAAAAGCCGGCGCATCGGCCGGCTTGTATCAATTACAGATTGCCGCCTAAGAAGTCTTTGGCGAACCGTTGCAGCACCCCACCGGCATCATAAATCGATACCTCTTCGGCAGTGTCGAGACGACAGGTAACCGGCACCTGCACCGTCTCGCCATTTTGACGATGGACGACCAACGTCAGCGTGGCACGCGGTAAGCGCTCACCAATCACATCAAAACGCTCGGTGCCATCTAAGCCTAAAGTCAGACGGTTTGTGCCCGCTTTAAACTCCAGTGGCAATACGCCCATGCCGACCAAATTGGTGCGGTGGATCCGCTCAAAGCCTTCGGCGACAATGGCTTCAACACCAGCGAGGCGTACGCCTTTGGCAGCCCAGTCGCGGCTGGAACCCTGGCCATAATCAGCGCCGGCAATGATAATCAGCGGCTGCTTGCGCTCCATGTAGGTCTCAATGGTTTCCCACATCCGCATTACTTTGCCTTCCGGCTCGAGGCGCGCGAGCGAACCTTGCTTGACTTTGCCATCGACCACCGCCATTTCATTGATGAGTTTGGGGTTAGCAAAAGTCGCGCGCTGCGCCGTCAGATGGTCGCCGCGGTGCGTTGCGTAAGAGTTAAAGTCTTCTTCCGGCAAGCCCATTTTGTGCAGATATTCACCGGCCGCGCTGTCCATCATGATGGCATTGGACGGCGACAAATGGTCGGTCGTGATGTTGTCACCGAGCAGCGCCAGTGGCAGCATGCCGGTTAAACTGCGCTCACCGGCCAAAGCACCTTCCCAATAAGGCGGCCGGCGAATGTAGGTACTTTGCGGGCGCCAGTCATACAGCGGACTGATTTTTTCGCCATAATCGACATCAACCGCAAACATCGGCTCATAGACCTTACGGTATTGCTCAGGTTTTACGCTGGCTGCAACGACCGCATCAATCTCCGCATCGGTCGGCCAAATATCTTTCAAGCGGATGGGGTTGCCATCGGCCGTGGTGCCCAGTACGTCTTTTTCGATATCAAAGCGAATGGTCCCGGCAATTGCGTACGCAACCACCAGGGCCGGAGAGGCCAAAAATGCCTGTTTGGCGTATGGATGGATACGACCATCGAAGTTTCGGTTGCCGGATAGCACCGCTGTCGCATACAAATCGCGGTCGATGACTTCTTGCTGGATGGTCGGATCTAAAGCACCGCTCATGCCGTTACAGGTGGTACAGGCAAAGCCAACGATACCAAAGCCTAAAGCTTCCAGATCGGTCAGCAGATTGGCTTCTTTTAAATACAGTTCCACCGCTTTCGAGCCCGGCGCCAGTGAACTTTTCACCCAAGGTTTGCGGGTCAGACCGAGCTTATTGGCGTTACGCGCCAGAATACCGGCCGCAATCACGTTGCGCGGGTTGCTGGTGTTGGTACAGCTGGTAATGGCAGCGATAATCACAGCGCCATCCGGCATCAAGCCAGGCTCATTTTCAACCACACCGCTGATGCCTTTGGCAGCCAAATCTGCGGTGGCCACGCGTGCATGCGGATTTGACGGTCCGGCGATATTACGCACGACGGTCGACAAATCAAAGGATAGAACGCGTGGATATTCAGCAGTTTTTAAGCTGTCTGCCCATAAACCGGCGGTTTTAGCGTAGGTTTCAACTAATTTGACCTGCGCTGCGTCACGACCGGTCAACGTCAGGTAATCGAGGGTTTGCTGGTCGATATAGAACATCGCGGCCGTGGCGCCGTATTCTGGTGTCATATTCGAAATGGTCGCTCGATCGCCCAAACTTAAGCTGTCAGCGCCTTCGCCAAAGAATTCCAGATAGCTCGACACCACTTTTTGTTTGCGCAAAAATTCAGTCAATGCCAGCACGATATCCGTCGCCTGAATGCCCGGCTGTGCTTTGCCGGTCAGCTCAACGCCGATGATATCAGGTAAACGCATCCAGGATGCCCGGCCCAGCATCACGCTTTCGGCTTCTAAACCACCAACACCAATGGCAATAACGCCCAGTGCATCGACGTGCGGCGTATGGCTGTCAGTGCCGACCAGCGTATCCGGATAAGCCACGCCATCTTTGGCATGAATGACCGGTGACATCCGCTCCAGGTTAATCTGGTGCATGATGCCGTTCCCCGGCGGGATCACATCGACGTTTTTAAAGGCTTTTTTCGTCCAGTTGATAAAATGGAAGCGGTCGTCGTTACGACGGTCTTCAATGGCCCGGTTTTTCTCAAAGGCGTCTTTTTCAAAGCCGCCGTGTTCCACCGCTAGCGAGTGGTCGACAATCAATTGCGTCGGCACCACCGGATTCACTTTGGCCGGGTCGCCGCCCTGCGCGGCAATCGCATCCCGCAGGCCGGCTAAGTCAACCAGCGCGGTTTGACCAAGGATATCGTGACAGACGACGCGTGCCGGAAACCAAGGAAAATCCAGCTCTTGTTTGCGCTCTATCAGTTGCATTAAGTAGGCGTTTAATTGCGCGGGATCGGCGCGGCGTACCAGGTTTTCAGCATGCACGCGTGAAGTATAAGGCAGAGTTGCCCAGGCCCCAGGCTGCAAGGTGTCGACTGCCGCGGCGGCATCAAAATAGTCCAGCCCGGTAGCGGCCAGCGGTTTACGGAATAAAGTATTCATTGCCATCTCTTTGAAAATAAATGCCCAGCGTCACGCTTTGATAGCCGGAGACTGCAGCGCAGCTCCGGCTGGATTTATCAGCCACGGTTGGCGATTGGCTGCACTTCGCGCGGTTCGACCCCAACATAATCCGCACTTGGCCGGATGATACGGTTGTCGGCACGCTGTTCCATCACATGCGCTGCCCAGCCGGTCAGGCGGGAACAGACAAAAATCGGTGTGAATAACTTGGTCGCAATGCCCATGTAGTTATAGGCCGAGGCATGGAAGAAGTCGGCATTACAAAACAGTTTCTTTTCCCGCCACATCACGGCTTCGCAGCGCACTGACACGTCGTACAAGCGGGTATCGCCGTTGGCGTTGGCCAGTTGCTCAGACCAGGCTTTAATCACCGCGTTGCGTGGGTCTGATTCAGAGTAGATAGCATGACCAAAACCCATAATTTTGTCTTTGCGCGCCAGCATGCCAAGTAACGTTTCTTCGGCATGTTCGGGGTTCTGCATATGTTCAATCAGTTCCATCGCCGCCTCATTGGCGCCACCGTGCAGTGGACCGCGCAATGAACCGATAGCGCCGGTGATGCAGGAATGCATGTCCGATAACGTTGACGCGCAGACCCTTGCGGTAAACGTTGACGCATTAAACTCATGTTCTGCGTACAGGATCAGCGAGGCGTGCATCACAGTGACATGCAATGG
>JAIXSW010000028.1 GCA_027484495.1 Gammaproteobacteria bacterium | reverse complement strand
TCTGATGTACCCGTAATGGCGCGGGCAGCTGGCTGGCCAGCTGCTGCTTCCTAAGATTGCGCACATTGACGGCTTCAACAAACGTCAGCACGTCGGTCATCGCGGCTTGTTGTAACGGACTTTTCACAACCTGATCCGGTTGGCCACTGAGGCGAAACCCGGTCAGCAGCGCGGTATTTTGGTCGACAGATTCCGGATTAAATTCTTCAAACTGCACACTCAGCTGCTGCGTACCTAGCTGACGCCGCCATAATAAAGCTGATTTTTTTTGCCAGGAACCAAGCTGCAAGCCGGCTTGGACCATGTCTTTTTTATAAGGCACTTTACCATCTATCAGCCAGGGTCTTTCGTCAAACTCCGGGTGAAACTCCAATAAATTCCGGCCGACACCGCTGAGGAGCTCGCTGTCGGTAAAGACCGCTTTGACCAGCGGATCCAATAAAACCCAAAGCCGCCGACCATAACCCAGCAATCGGGCGCCATCCTGTGTTACTAAATCCGCAGATGGCGTCCCCCACAGCGCCTGCACTTGTGTGGCCGTCATTTTCGGTTTGACGCCCATAGCCCCTTCAGTCAGGGACACATGCATATGTGGCGGTGTAACCACTTTATATTCCGACTCAGCCCTAGCAAAAGCCACCACGGTATTAATCGATGTCTTTATTTCCAGCGTGCCCAGATTCTGCCGGATCTGCCGGTTGCCGCCGGGATCTGCGCTGGTATCTGACAACGCATCGTTGCCATCACAAAACCGAAACAGTTCCAGCTGCACCTGCACTTCAGAATAGTTACCCGGCGCTTTATATTCCGACTGTTTCAGCTGCTCTAATAACACCGCATCAAAACGGCGGGCACTGGCATTTTCACGCATTTGTTGTAAATAACGGGCAACTTCAGGCACGTCACGCAATTGCGAGAATCTGAGCAGGTTGCTGTTACGGACTTTCAGGGTGGTCTTAACCGGGAGTACATCGTGCTGCTTGCACTCTGGCAGAAATTCGACAATTGGCGCCATGCTTTCTGCCTGAAGCGGCAAGCTGCTCAGTAACAATAGTGTTAGCAGTGTCCAACAGCAATGCATTCTGGCATCCTTTCCAAAGGCAACTTTAAAGGAACATTGTTTTAACATATCCCTAAACATCACCAGATGCAAGCTGACAAAGCTGCCGGTCGTGCCAGCGACTAAGCAGCAGTAACGCCAGAACCGCACCAAGCAACGCAAAGGCCATATCGGCTTGCGTATCCCACGCATAGCCCTGTGTGCCAAGAAATTCATCGGCGCCCTGCCCTAACATCACTGCAGCCGCCCATTCGATCAGTTCATATGTGGCGCTGATCGCCAGAACAATACACAGCAACAGAAACTGCAACATCTTTTTGCCTTGCACATAACCACCCCGCAGCAGGATCTCGCGGGCAGCCAGAACTGGCACAAAACCTTGCATCAGGTGGCCAATTTTGTCATAGGGATTCCGATCCAGCGTAAACCAGTCCATCAACCAGAAGCCAAGCGGCACCCTGGCGTAACTGTAAGTACCGCCCAGAATCAATACAGCGGCATGACACAGGATCAAGCTATATAACAACGGGGTCAGCGGATAGGACTGCCGGCTACGCCACAACAATGGCCACACCAGCAATACCGGGAAAATCTCCAACAGCCAGGTCGTGCGATCGAAGGGAGCCCAGCCGGACCATAGCATCAGGATGAACAGCAGACCTGAAGCGGCGGAAAATTGCATCGAAGAAATCATCAATCACCAATATCAGTCATTACTGAATCAATGTAAGCAGTTACAAGACTGAGGTAAAGCCTTCACAGAGGTAAAACTTGTTAAATAATGGATAAATATTGAATTTTTTTTGCAGTGAAGGTTACCTCTTAATCACGAGCAGCAACGACCGTTGGCACTGTGTGCTGTGACCTGTTAAAAGGTGGCGCCGTTATGCCGTTGCTGCCGTTGCTGACGCTTCATCGGATGGCCAGGCACTCAGTTGTCTCGGCGAACGAAATGACTGTGGTTGACCAGAAACCGGGTCAACGAACTGCAACTGCTGCGCCAGCAACTGCAACGGCCCAGCCAATATTGCGGATTTAGCCAGCAGTGTCGGGTAATAAGGGTCAAATAAAATCGGACAGCCGATAGCCTGCATATGCAGCCGAAGCTGATGGGTTTTGCCGGTATGCGGGGTCAGTTCAAACAGCCCTAGTTGCTCTTTGCGAGCAATTAAACGCAGAGTGGAATGTGCATTGGGCTCCCCTGCAACGGCCTGCATCAAAAATCGCGGCTGACTTTTCTCCAACCGGTTTTGCAGCCCGAACTGTTGCGGCAGTGGCATCTGCTGTAGCGTCTGAGGTAAGGTCGCAACTGCCTGATAGGTTTTCTCAATCTGGCCTTGGGCAAACAGTTGATAATAAGCGGCCCGACTATGCGGATTGATGGAAAACAGCACCAGCCCGGCGGTATCCCGATCTAGCCGGTGCACCGGCGCTATGTCTGCCAGCCCGGTCTCGCGGCGCAGCCGCTCCAACAGGCATTCATTAACAAATTCCCCGCCTGGGATCACCGGCAAGCCATGCGGTTTGCAGGCCAGCAAGATATGATGGTCCTGATAAACAATCTGATGAGCCGCTGCAATCACCGGTTCAGAGACCACCTCGCGGTAATAACACAAACGGCGGCTGGGTAAAAACGCCGCATCCATCGAGACCGGATCGCCGTTGTGCCAGTGAATTTTACCGTCACGAAATCGCGCGGCCCAAATGTCCGGAGCGATACGCGGAAACTGACTGCACAAAAACTGATACAGATTTTCCCAGCCCTGATTGACCGGTGGTAAGGTAATTTCGGAAGGCCGCGCCGCTTTGGACATCATCACTCCTGCAAACAGCACCGGGCGACTTCGCCGTGCTTTGGGGGCGCATCTTAGCAAAGAACGGCTACAGCGCCCACAACACCAGAATCGCTGTCAACAAAACGAATCCACAGGCACGCAGCAGACGTTGGCGCAAGCCGGCACTGCCAAGTGTCGAAACCAGCGCCGTTTTCACCAGCGTATTGCTGAGCACCGCAATCACCAGTGCTGTTGCAGCCAACTGCTCACGCCCGGCTTGCTGGGCATATTGCGCCATCGACAAGGTGATAGCGTCAACATCGGTTGTCCCCGCAATAGCCGACACCAGGTACAGCCCTTCTGCCGGTGCAAAGTGCTCGGTGAGCTTGACCACCAGCAACACCGCCGCAAACATGAAACCAAATTGGCTGGCTGCCCATAAACTGAACGGATTGCTGACGGCCGTGGCTGAGTTCGCCTGCAGTTGCGGCGCTTTGCGGTAAAAGTAAGCAGCCAGAGCCAGCGTAGTCAAAGTCATAGCGCCGATGGTCGGCCATAACGGTGCCAATAATGGCAGATAGACAATACCGACCATCAACAACACGCGCAGCGACATCACCGACCAGGCCAATAAAATGCCACAAGCCAGCGCATCATCCTGATTGTCGCTGCCCTGCGGCTGCTGACTGAGCCTGGCAAAACTCAGACTGACAGCCGTCGATGACACCAAGCCACCGGCCAGTCCTGCCACCGCAGTGCCGCGCGCCGGCCCGAGCAACCGGGTCGCGATATAACCGACCAGCGACAACAACGAGATCAGAATCACCAATAACCAGATTTTATAAGGATTGAAGGCCTGCCAGGGGTCAAGGGCATGATCAGGCAATAAAGGTAACACGATGAAAGTAGCGATTAACAACTTCAGGCCGGCATATAAATCGTCATTGCCGATTTTGTCGACCAAGCCGTGCAGCGGCTGTTTAAACGCCAGGATCGCCGAGGTGATAATCGCCAGCGCGACGGCGATGCCGGCATGACCATGCATCACAGTGCCACCGAGCAGAAAGACCAGTACCGCGCTGAGCTCAGTCGTCAGGCCCGGCACCTGCGGCTCTTCACGTTGTTTGCGGTTGTAGGCAGCCAGCACCAGCACCGCGACCACCGCCAGTACGGCCAATTCCGGCCAGGGTTGCTGCAGCTGCAAACCGAGCCAGGCGCCCACAGCGCCAAGCAGCGCTATCAACATAAAAGTTCGCACGCCACCAAAACTGCTTAAGTTACTGACTTTATGTTTTTCGCGTTCAATACCGACCAAGGCGCCGATCGCCAGCGCATAAGCAAAGTTCTGTAACAGGATCAGTTCGGTTTGCATCAAAACCTGCGGCGGTGTAAAGCTGTATGGTTTGATTTCAGCACTATTCTCGCGCTAAAGCTATGAGCTGGCGCAACTTTTTGCCAGAAAGCAGAAAGGCGCCAAAGCGCCTTTCTGTCGGGTCTAAACCGCCGCACAGCTCTATTGTTTTTTGTGCAGCTCGAACCAGGCCAAAGTATGTTCGATTTTGGCAATCATCCGGCTCGGCCGGCCAGCAATACCATGTGGCGCACCCGGCACCCGCACCAGTGCTGTTGGTACGTGTTGCAGTTTCAGTGCCTGATACAGCTGCTCGGACTCACTGATTGGCGTACGGCGATCCGCTTCGCCGGTCATAATCAGCGTCGGTGTTTTGATTTTGCCGACATTGGCGATCGGTGAACGCTGCCAGTAATGTTCCAGATGATCCCAGGGCACGCCCGGGAACTGATGATAGGTCTGATACAAATAACTATCCCCGGTCAGCACTTTACTGACCCAGTTGATAATAGGTTTGATCACTGCTGCCGCACGATAGCGGTCGGTCAGACCAATCGCGTAGGCGGTTGCGATGCCACCGGCTGAGCCGCCGGCAATATAGACGTTGTCGGCATCGACAAAACCTTTCGCGATCATCGCATTCACGCCGGAATCATGATCGGCATAGTCTTCCGGTGAACTGTATTTGTTGTGCAATAACAGTGCAAAGCGTTCGCCATAACCGGTACTGCCACGGTGATTGTCATAAAACACCACATAACCTTCGCGGGCAAAACGTTGCATCTCAGCACTAAAATGCGGGCCATAGGCCAGATGCGGGCCACCGTGGATCTCCAGCATCATCGGGTATTTTTTCTTCGGGTCAAAATCCGGTGGTGTGATATACCACCCCTGCATCGGCTCGCCATCAAAGGAGGATTTGTAATTGATTTCATGCACCTGACCGAGTTTTTTATGGCCGAGCAAATCTTCATTGAGTTGAGTCAGCTGACGTACTTTGCCGTCCTGCCACAGTGCGACATCGGCCGGACGCGACGCATCCCCTTTGCTAAACACCAGCTTTTCCGCACTTTGCTGATACTCACCACTTAAATACGGCTGCGGCAAGCCGGTACCGGACAGCTGGTCCGTCAGCACGGTCAGCTCACCACCGAAATCCAGCAGCGCCACTTTGCGCAGGCCTTTTTCATCATATTGCACCGTCAGCTCATCATTGCTCCACCAGTCCGGCGCAGTCAGATCTAAATCCAGCGCGGCGCCGATATCACGGCTTTTGCCGGACGCGACATCCAGTACTTTAAGCTTGCCGTTGGCGAACGGTAATTTGGCATTGCTGCCCCACAGATACGCCAGCTTTTTACCATCCGGTGAAAACACCGGGCTGGTTTCCTGCCCCGGCACTGCGGTCAGCTGTTTCAGGCTACCGCTTTGCAGATCCAGCTGATACAAGTCGCTGTCGCGTGGCTGATATTCCCAATCTGGCGCCAGGTTGGCAGAAAACACCAGCGCTTTGCCATCCGGGCTGAACGTCAGATCGTCGCCATAACTGCGATCACCGCTGGTCAGCTGGCGCGCGGTGCCACCATCGCTACTGAGCAAGAACAGCTGCCGGTATTCCGATTTGAGGAAACCCTGACCGTCAGCCTGATATTGCGCGCGGTCGATCACCACCACCGGTTCCGACCAGTTGGCATCTTTAGGCTTTTTCGGCATTTTGACCAAGGTGGTCAGTGCCGACGGTGCCGCCGGCATATTCATCGTAAAAGCCAGCTGTTTGCCATCCGGCGACCAGGTCAGATTGGACGGGCTTTTGTCTAAGCGGCTCAGCTGAGTATTTTGGCCGGTTTTGACCCAATGCAGATGGACTTGCGCTTTGCCGCTTAGATCAGAAATAAACGCCAGCCGTGTGCCATCCGGCGCCCAACGCGGCTGACTGTAATTAAATTTGTCGGCGTACAGCGGCGTATGTTGGCCACTCGCCACATCAATTTGCCACAACGCCGTGCGGGCGCGGTCCGTCATAATGTCGTTACTGTTGCGCACATAAACAATAGTGCGGCCATCCGGGGACAACTGCGGATCACTGGCCCATTCCAGGCCAAAAATATCTTCGGATTCAAAATAAGATGGTTGAACCAGCGGAGCAGCCGCGGTCGGCACTCCGGTTGCTGCCGACACATGAAAACAACCCACAACACTGGCTGCGACACTCAGACCTGCGGCCTGAAAAAAACCGGATACACGAGATTTAGCTAAAAACACGATAACACTCCCTGAGTTGATAAAATCAACACTAAAAGAGCAAACCCGGCGTGACAAGCGAATTGTGGCAAAGCAGGTCCAGCAGCGTTTTTTACCGGTTAAATGGTTAGAGCTAGGGCTAGACCTATATCCTATCCTGCAGCGGGCGACACCGACCGACATAGCGGACAAACATCATCAATGGCAACAGCAACAGGCCAAGGACTACGGCACACAACACACAAAACAAGCTAAAACTGAACCAGCCCTGGGCTGGGGTCACGCCAAGCGCAAACACTAGGAACAGTGTGCATAATTGATGCAGCGGCACCGATAGCGACAGTGGATAACAATGCCGCGCTGGCAATAACCGGCTCAGCCAATACCAATAAACAGTGCCCGCCGCCAATAAAACACAGCCCAGCAAAAAACCATAAACTAAATCCACTGCAGCTCCTGACCGACTTATTTACCGGCTCTACCATAGCGCCGGCACTGATTCAGACGCAATGGGCTGATGGTTTTGTTTCTGTTTGTGGCGGCGAAAACGCGGGGACGACAAAGGTTGGAACTGCAGCAGCCTGAGCCTGGACAAAACACAAAGCATAAAAAAAGGCAGCTGCGATGCAGTTGCCTTTTTTTGTGTTGTGACCAGAACTTCAGATTCGCTCTGTTAGCTCCGGTGACTGTAATGACAAATTACAGAACAACGATTTTCTCAGCTTGTGGGCCTTTTTGACCTTGTGTCACAGTGAACTGTACACGTTGGCCTTCTTGCAGAGTTTTGAAACCCGTGCTGGCGATTTCGCTGAAGTGAGCGAAAACGTCTGGACCTGAAGCCTGTTCGATAAAGCCAAAACCTTTAGTTTCGTTGAACCATTTTACGGTGCCGGTAGTTGTATTAGACATGGTAATTACCTGTATTAATTAAATTTATTGTGCCTGGTGTCAGGCGATGGTGCTGAAAGAGATGTTTAAACTTATGGATACAGGAGGTACTAAAACAACAGTAACATTCGTTGTGGTGCATAAATATTGAACAGACTAACAAAGCAAGGCCATTGTATAGCCTTTGGCGATCCTGTCAAACTTATTTCGCTAAGTTATTAAAATAAATTTTTTTATAACGTTCGATTTGAAGCGTTAGTTTAAAGAGTTGCCTCAGCCAATCCACCGCTTTAGCGCAAAAAACCGGCATCTCAGCAACTGCATTAGGCGTTCAACATGGGTAAGACCGTCAGGTAAATAAAGTCACTAGTGCCATAAATAACAAAGGGCCACATGGTGTGGCCCTTTGGTTAGTGCGCAGATCATCTTGTTGTAGACAAAACCGACCGCAAAACATCCTGTTTGTGCTGCCGGCTGTTCAACCGGATGGCTCTGCGCTCACTCGGGGGCTCACTCAGCCTTTGGCTTTGACGCTGTCGACCCAGTTCTGGACGCGCAGTTCCAGCACTTTTAGTGGCAGCGCACCGCCGCCAAGCACTGTGTCATGGAAACCACGAATATCGAACTTATCGCCTAAATCCGCTTTGGCTTTGGCGCGCAGTTCAAGGATCTTCAGCATGCCGATTTTGTAAGATGTGGCCTGACCCGGCCATACCAGATAACGGCGTATTTCCGATTTCACTGCACCTTCGGCGACCGGCGAGTTGGCCATCATATACTCGACACCTTGCTGTTCGGTCCAGCCTTTGGCGTGCATCCCCGTGTCTACGACCAACCGGATCGCCCGCCACATTTCAGTGATCAGCCGGCCAAAATCATTGTACGGGTTCTTATACTGGCCCATTTCTTTGGCCAGCGTTTCGGTGTACAGCGCCCAGCCTTCCTGATAAGCAGTGAAACCAGCCTGAGTGCGGAATTTCGGTACGCCAGTCAATTCCTGTGCAATCGAGATCTGCATATGGTGACCCGGGCTACCTTCGTGATAAGCAATCGCTTCCATTTCATTTTTCGGCATCGCTTTCATGTCAGATAAATGCGCGTAATAAATGCCCGGACGCTTGCCGTCGGCAGTACCTGGGAAATAATGCTGCGCCGCACCAGGTTGTTCACGGAACGGTTCGACCCGTTTGATGATCAAAGGCGCCTTCGGCAAAATACCGAAGTACTGTGGTAACTTGGCTTCAATCTCACGGATAAAGGCTTCAGAATCTTTTAAATATGCCTGACGACCTTCATCAGTATCTTCATAAAAGAACTGTTTGTCGGTTTTGATAAACTTAAAGAACTCCTGCAAAGAGCCTTTAAAACCAACCTGTTCTTTGATGGTATTCATCTCTTTAGTCAGACGCGCCACTTCGTCCAGACCAATCTGATGGATTTGGTCAGCGGTTAAATCTGTGGTGGTCGATTGCTTCAGCCGCAGATTGTAATAATCCACGCCATTTGGCTGCGTCGATACGCCGGTTGGATTGACGACCGTTTTTTCCAGTTCACTGGTCAGGAAAGTCGCCAGATTCTGATACGCCGGCAGGAATTGGCTGGTCAGGGCAGTTTTGGCATCATTCGTCAGCTTTTGTGCAGCGGCATCATCGAGCTTGTCGGCTTTTTTCAGCGCTTCAATTTTGGCTTTGGCGTCGCTCCACAGCGGAGATTCTTTATCTGATTCGGTAAATGGTGCCCCAGTGATCAGGTTATTGACCTGTTCGATCACGCCTTCATAAGCAAAACGCGGTGGCCGCACGCCGGCGTCGGCATACTTTTTCGCCCGTTGCTGCAACTCGGCAATGGCCTTAGCAATTCCACCGATCCGCGTGATGTAGGCTTCCATGTCTTTGACTTCTTCGACTTTGTGGAAGTTGATCATCACTTGCGGCAGTAAAGCATGGATGCCCTGCATTTGATTAAACACATACTGATTGACACGGAATGGCGCGGCGTCACGGACTTCTTCGTATTGATAAATCCATAAATCGTATGAAGTTTTCGCTTCAGTATCGAGCTTGCTGTAGTCAAATTTGCTCTTCAGCTCTTCAACAGTCGCCGCATACCAGGCCAGTGTTTTGTCTTCACCGGCTTCGGTCACATCGTCAATTTGATCGTTTTTGTCTTTCCGACCCTGGAACGTCATCTGAAGCGGGCTCATCTGCAATTGTTCTTCGTACTTCTGTTCAAACCATTGATTGATCCGCTCAGACTCGGATTGCTGTACCGCTGCGGTCTCCGCTGGTTTGGCCGCTTCGGCCTGCGCGGTCGTTGTGGTGGTGCTGTCTTTGCTGTCTGGCGCCGGATTACAGCCGGTCAGTACCGCAGCAATGGAAAAAGCTAATAAAGTATGTCGCACTGGAGTGTTCCTCTGTGTTGGGTCCGGATAGGCCGGTTCTCGTTTTAACTGCGCGTTGTCAGCAGCATGCTCGCGCTAAATTACGCTGAAATATTTGCAGCGTCGAAATGTAAATTGTAAACAGTGCTTTCAACGAGCGATAAGGTCATGAAAACACTGTTTGGATCTTCGATATAGTCGGCAAAAGGCGGGCATTCGACAAAACCAAAGGCCTGATACAAAGCGCGTGCTGGCTGAAAAAATGCCATGGAGCCGGTTTCCAGACTCACCCTCTGTAAACCACTTTGCTGTGCGGCAGCGAGCAGATGCGTCACTAACAAGCGGCCACAACCCTGGCCGCGGAATGCCTCGGCCACTCGGGTGGATTTGATTTCACCGTGTTTTTCGCCATAGCAGGCATCCAGCTGCTTTAACGCAATACAACCAGCCAGCACTGCTGGCGCAGTGCTGTCGGGCTGATGCCATAAGGTCCAGAAGCGGATATCGGGTTGGCGTAAGGCCGTCAAATCCAGCGCATGGACACTTTCCGCTGGTGAAGTGGCTCGCATATCCGCCAGATGCGCGGTCAGTAAGGCAGCGATTTCCGGGCCTTGTAAATCGTCCAGACGAATAAAAAACATGACAGGTCCTGCAAAAAATACGGTTTAGCAGAGGATGAGATCTTTATATCAGCCGCGAGACCGGGCGCTTCGCCTGGCAGCGACCAATAACGCCATGGTTGCGACGAAATGCAGGAAAACGGGCGCTAAACACCAGACGTGGTGGCCAGTCGTTTAGGTTATTGCAGCGAGCGACAGGTTATTGCACCGGGCGGCAGGTTAAAACGGGTGCTTCAAAGCCCCACTGTAGCCGGACGCCGTCCTGCTGCGGCCACAATGTCTCATTGCGTCCAAGATAGTCAGTACCATTTGGCTGCCGAAACATCAGGCTAACGCTATCGCCCCGTTCAGCGATGAGGGTCGCAGGTTCAGTCGCAAAATAACTCAGCACCAGATCATCGGCCGGCGCAGCACCGCATTGATAACGCAACGTACCGCGCATCGATACTAACCGATAGCGCGCTTGTAATTCAGCAATGCGCCGCTGATAAGCATCTTGCATACAAGCGACTTCATTCGCGTCTTTCCAACATTCATTGCGCCCTTTGATCCAGCCACGTTGTTCAGCTTTTAATAGCGGAGGATGTTCATTGGCAGCAAGCGCAGCGGCTTTGGTAAAAACCTGCTGCAGTTGCTGGTCGAGTTGACTTAACCTGGGGTTTTGACAAATCAGCGCTTCGGCACTGTTGGCCGGCACCTTTTTACAATCAAACCCCGGCCCGCTGTCTTTGCCACTGGGTTTACCTTTGGGTTTGACCTGCAATTGCTGAGTGACCCAGTCACACCAGGCCTGAGTGCCGGGTTTCTCATGGCCGCCAAGACGCCGGGTCAGCGCTTCAGCCCACTCTGTCGACCCCAGATCCGGGCCGTGACCGGCGCCATCGGTGACAGCAAGCTTTGCTTCCGTCGCCTTGACCCAACCAGGCCCGCAGAGTTCGGTGCCAGAGCTCGTATCTGCATCAACCGCAAAGGCCACAACAGATACAACGAGTAGCAGAAAAGTTCGGGCATCGGCCATCGTATTCTCCCGGGTAAATCAGTCGTCGCTTAACACCGAATTGGTCCCGGCATGCTGGATGCGGTCGATCACGATGACGGTGCCGAGCAAGGGAATAACCTTTCAGACCGTTGTTCTCGATGCCAGTCCATCATGCGGTTCGATTGATATTTATCTAAGAAAGGTCATAAAGCTCCCACAGCTCAGCAAAAATTTGTCTATCTTCGTCGATGGTCGTACTGCGGCTTTTCTGGCCAAGGGCGCGTTGATGTAACTGAAACACCTCCACCAGCGATGGTCCGATAGCTGTTTCT
>JAIXSW010000260.1 GCA_027484495.1 Gammaproteobacteria bacterium | reverse complement strand
TTTACATCGTTGGATGGATCAGGTCGTCAGGATCCCTGCGCGTAAAAATCAGTTGATTTACAACGGGGTCAATACGGAAAAATTTTGTCCGTCGCCAAGCAAAGCCACTCCCTTTACCTTTATTCACGTAGCCCGGCTCTCCGCTGTCAAAGATCAACAATCTTTGTTAGAGGCGATGGCGCTGGTACTGGCGCAAAGCGAGCAGCCTTGTCAGCTGTGGCTGGTCGGTGACGGCCCTGAACGCGATCGGTTGCAACAACAATATCAAAGACTTGGCTTCACACCGCAGCAAGTAAAATTACTCGGCGAGCGTCAAGACATTGCGGAGTTGATGGCACAAAGCCAGGTGTTTGTGTTGTCATCGATTGCCGAAGGGATCCCGATGACGGTGCTAGAGGCGATGGCAGGCGGACTGCCGGTCATTGCCACTGCTGTGGGTGGCCTGCCTGAGCTGCTGGCCGCCGATCGTGGCAGTTTGGTGCCGGTTGCTGATCCAACGGCGCTGGCCCAGACGATGCTGGCCTACCTGCATGACCCGGAGCGGGTGCAGCGTGAAAGTATTAAATGCAGGGAAACCGTTTGCCGGCAGTTCAGTGAACAAGCTATGGTATCGCAATATCTGGCGCTTTATCAGCAAATTAACCGATAGGAAGTTGTTATGTGTGGCATCGTTGGCATGTTTCGGTTACAGGCCGGACGTCCGGTAGACGCAGCCTTAGTGGCTGCGATGAACCAGGCACAATATCATCGCGGCCCTGATGAGGGCGATCAGTACGTAGATGAACAGGTTGGCCTGGGGCACCGCCGGCTGTCGATTATCGACCTTGCCAGTGGCCAGCAGCCAATGATCGACGAATCCGGCCGTTATGTACTGATTTTTAATGGCGAAATTTATAACTTCATGGCGCTGCGTGCTGAGCTTGAAACACTGGGCCATGTGTTTAAAACCCATTGTGATACCGAAGTGATCCTGCGTGGCCATATGCAATGGGGCGACGCCTGTGTCGAGCGCTTACAAGGCATGTTTGCGTATGCGTTCTGGGATAAAACCGAGCAACGACTGCTACTTGCGCGTGATCGCCTCGGCATTAAGCCGCTGTTTTACACCCTGTTTGACCAGACTTTATATTTTGCATCAGAGCTGAAAAGTCTGAAGTTGATCCCCGGGCTCGATAAGACCATCAATCCCGTCGCGATTGAACAGTATTTTACCCTCGGTTATGTAGCAGAACCCGCGACTATTTATAAGTCGGTCCATAAACTGTGCCCGGCGCAGACGCTCACGCTGTCAGTCACGGCGACGACGCCACAGCTGCAGACTTATTGGCATCTGAGTTACAAAACCCAAATAGAGTTGTCAGATGCGGACTATCAGCAACAGTTGGTCACTGAGCTGAATCAGGCGATTGCCAGCCATTTGGTAACCGAAGTACCGCTCGGTTCGTTTTTATCCGGCGGTGTTGATTCCAGCGCCGTCGTGGCATTAATTGCCGGCATGTCGGACCAACCGGTTAAAACCTGTTCTATCGGATTTGATGTGGCGGCCTATGATGAAACCAATTATGCCCAGCATATCGCTGAGCGTTACCATACGCAGCATGACAGCAAAATCGTCAAATCCGACGACTTTAGCCTGATCCCGCAACTGGCCCATTTTTACGACGAGCCTTATGCTGATTCTTCGGCGCTTGCTACCTACCGGGTCTGTGAACTGGCCCGCAGTAAAGTGACCGTTTGTATGTCCGGCGATGGCGCAGACGAACTGCTGGCCGGTTACCGGCGCTACAAAATGTTGATGGCGGAACAGCAGGTCCGCAATAAACTGCCGGAAGCAGTGCGGAAAGCCATCTTTAAACCGCTGGGTAAACTCTATCCGAAGCTGGACTGGGCGCCGCGTTTTCTGCGTGCTAAAACGACCTTTCAGGCACTGGCGATGGATCAGGTCGAAGGGTATCTGCATGCCGTGTCTTTGTTAAAACAAGAGCAACGCGACCAGCTATTCTCAGCCCAGCTGAAGCAACAACTGGCGGGTTACAACACGTTGCAGCTGTTTCGCGAAGTAGCGGCAGATTTTGATGGTGATGATGAACTGGCACTACTGCAATATATTGACATCCGCACCTATCTGGTTGGGGATATTCTGACCAAAGTCGACCGCGCCAGTATGGCCAACAGCCTCGAAGTGCGGGTGCCTTTCCTGGACCATAAGTTCGTTGAATGGACGGCAAAAATCCCGGCATCGCAGAAACTGCGCGCCGGTGAGGGTAAATATGTGCTGAAAAAAGCCATGGAACCCTATTTGCCGGCCGACATCCTGTACCGGCCCAAGATGGGTTTTCGGGTACCACTGGCTGAATGGTTTCGTGGCGCATTGCAGCAGCCATTGCGTCAGGCATTGCTCAGTGACCTGATGCGCGACTGCGGCTGGTTCCAGATGGAAACAATCGAACGCTGGCTGGATCAGCATCAGTCAGGTCAGCGCGACCACAGCACAGCGCTTTGGACCTTGTTAATGTTTGAGAATTTTCTACGCCAATCGCAATAAAGGAACTGTGACGTGAAGGTTTTGCATATTTTTGACCATTCAATCCCGCTGCACAGCGGCTATACATTTCGCAGCCGCTCGATCCTGAATCAGCAACGGGCTTTGGGTATTCAAACCTGCCATGTCACCAGTCCAAAACACGGCAATGCCGTTGCCGGTACTGAAACGGCAGACGACCTGTTGTTTTATCGCTCAGCGCAGCCATCAGGCATCATGACCAGATTGCCAGGATTTAATCAGCTCGCGCTGGTCGGCCCCATGACAGAGCGCATTCTCGAAGTCGTTGCGCTGGAGAAGCCAGACATCCTGCATGCCCATTCGCCGGCACTGAATGGCCTGGCCGCACTGCAGGCCAGTAAAAAATGTGGTTTACCTGTGGTCTATGAGATCCGTGCTTTTTGGGAAGATGCGGCGGTAGACCACGGTACCTGTAAGGAAGGCGATTTACGCTACACATTGACCCGCCAGCTGGAAAATTACGTGGTCAAACGCGCCGACGCTGTGACGACTATCTGTGAAGGCCTGCGCAAAGATCTGGTCGGACGCGGTTTCGCGGCAAATAAACTGACCGTGATCCCAAATGCGGTCAATGTCGAACACTTTCAGTTATGCGGGCCTAAAAATACCCAACTTGAAGCAGAGCTCGGTCTGACTGGCTGTCAGGTACTTGGCTTCCTCGGCTCTTTTTATGCGTATGAAGGCCTGGATTTAGCCATTGCCGCGCTGGCCAGTATCACGCAGCAAGCACCGGATCTGCGCTTGTTGCTGGTTGGTGGTGGCCCGCAGGAACAACAACTGCGCCAGTTAGCACAAACGTTGGGCGTCGCTGACAAGGTCATCTTTACTGGCCGGGTGCCTCATCAGCAAATTGATCACTACTACAGTCTGGTCGATTTATTGGTATATCCGCGTAAATCAATGCGCTTAACTGATCTGGTGACGCCACTGAAGCCACTGGAAGCGATGGCGCAAGGCAAACTGGTGCTGGCGTCTGA
Organism: Gammaproteobacteria bacterium; assembly: GCA_027484495.1. Classification (GTDB taxonomy): domain Bacteria; phylum Pseudomonadota; class Gammaproteobacteria; order Enterobacterales; family Alteromonadaceae; genus Pararheinheimera. The sequence continues at coordinate 1,078 of JAIXSW010000260.1, read as the reverse complement.
TGTGGGCGGACACCACGAATTGATCACTGATGGCGTCAACGGCTATCTGTTTCAGGCGGATAATGTCAGTGCGATGGCTGATAAGATCATCAGTTTATTAGCCAATCGTGCGCAGTGGCCAGAAGTGTTGCAACGCGGCCGGCATTATGTCGAATCCGAACGCAATTGGCACAACAGCGTCAGCAACTATCTGCCTTTGTACCAGAGCCTGCTGAAATGAATATTTTGGTGATCACCACGCTGTATCCGAATGACGAACAGTTTCGCCATGGCATCTTTATCGAGACCCGGCTGCGCGAACTGCAACGTTATTACCCGGACTATCAGCTAACCGTGGTGGCACCTATCCCCCGCTATCCATGCATTAATTGGTGGCGGGGTCGTTATCACAACATCCAGGTGCAGGCGCAAAGCCAACGGCATGGTATCACCGTGTATCACCCGACTTATCTGGCGATCCCTTACCTCGGCATGTATCTGAATCCGTTCACTCTGCTCAGTGGACTCAAACGCTTTTTTCGGGTTGGCCCGCTGCAGCTGCAGAATTTCGATTTAATCGATTGCCATTATTTTTATCCGGATGGCTATGCGGTCAGTAAAATTGCCAAAGCCGCAGGACTCCCGCTGGTGATCACGGCGCGTGGCAGCGATATTGAAGTCCTACCGCAACATCGTCTGCCAAGGCTGCTGATCAAACAGGCGATCCGCCTCAGCAGTTATTGTGGCGCGGTCAGTCAGAAATTAAAGGCCGGTCTGATCCGGCTCGGTTGTCCTGCAACAAAGGCCGTTGTGCTGCCTAATGGCGTAGACCAACAGCAATTTAAACCGGATCCAAAGTCTCAGCAGGCATTAAAAACCGAATTGGGGCTTGGTAGCGCCTATACCTTGCTGATGGTCGGTAATCTGGTGCCATTAAAAGGCCATGCGCTCGTGCTGTCGGCATTAGCTGAGTTACCCGACGTGAAATTATTAATTGTTGGCAGCGGCCCGGAGCTATCTGCGTTGCAGCAACAAAGCGCAGCGCTTGGATTGACCGATCGGGTGCAATTTTTTGGCAACAGGCCGCAACATGAATTAT
>JAIXSW010000377.1 GCA_027484495.1 Gammaproteobacteria bacterium | reverse complement strand
TCCAACGAGGTGGTGACACCGGGCAAAACCAGCACTGAAGATGTGGTCTGGTGGTTACGGCAGGAAAGTACCAGGCTTGGTCTGCCGGTCTGGTTTCATCCCACAGTGTCTATTCAGCGGCCCAGCTCCGGCAAATTCGACCAGATTAAAGCCTTTAGCGCCGCCAAGGCTGACAACATCATTCAGCCCGGCGACCTGCTGCACGTCGATTTTGGTCTGACCTATTTAAGGCTGAATTCGGACCAGCAACAGCATGCCTACGTGTTACGCCCCGGCGAAACCGATGCGCCGGACGAGTTAAAACAGGCGCTGAAACTGGGCAATCAGGCGCAGGATATCCTGACCGGCAACTTTAAAACCGGTTTAACCGGCAATGCGTTGTTAGCAAAAAGCCTGAATGACGCGAAAAGCAAAGGGCTAAAAGCGACGATTTACAGCCATCCGATTGGTCACCACGGCCATGCAGCCGGCCCCACCATCGGCATGTGGGACAATCAGCACGGCACGCCGGGCAGCGGCGATTACCCATTGCATCCAAACACCGCCTATTCGATTGAACTGAACGTTGCTGTCGACATGCCGGCCTGGGGCAACGAGATCCGCATCATGCTGGAAGAAGATGGTTATTTTGATGGCACCAAGTTCCATTACCTGAATGGCCGACAACAGCAATTGCACCTGATCCGCAGCCAATAAGCAGGGTTGGCTAAAGTCAGCCGCGGCGCGGCAGCTGCGGCACAATCAACATCTGCAGTTGTCGGGCCTGGCTTTGGGTCAGTGTTTGCAACTGCAAACGCTGTACTAAATCAGTCGCCGACTGATCCCAATATTGTTCCAGTTGCAGCAAATGTAACTGCGTCAGCAGATTCAGCAAACAATCGGCGTCGTCGGGCTGACAGCGCAGCGCCTGCCAGAACATTTTCAACGCGCGGTACCACTGTTTTTGCTCATTAAACATCAGGCCCCATTGAGTGTAAGTTTGCGCCGTCAATTGCGCATCGGAGTGGCAATATCCAAACAGGATGCGGTGGAAATAGCCGACGGCCAGCCGCTCCGCAGCCATTGGCATCGCCGTCAGCTGCACCTCTACCCGCCATAATTGCTCCAGCGCATGCTGTTCACGACCCAGCCGCAAATAAATGTATGCCAGAAATAACCGCTGAAACACATCAAGCTGTTGATCTTCCTGTGCAAAATGTTGCAGCGCCGGGTCAATCTCATCGTCAATGGTATGAACGGTAGCACGAACAGTGACAGCGCGCGCCAGCAAGATCAACTGGTGGAAGCGGCGAAAATCCAAACTCCCCAAGTCCGGATTAAACTGCCCGGCATATGTATCCACCCACTCAGCATGTGCATCGGCGGGCGCTGCCTGCAGTGAATCCAACAAAGTCAGAGTGATCAGCATCAGTAGCAATGCATTGCGCTGATAGCTGTCGCGCGCCTGACCCAGCCGGTTTTCCAGAAAAGTGCGGGCTGCCGCCAGCTGCTGTTGCTGGTACAGCAAAATCGCCTTCAAATTCGTCTCGTACGGCGTTAGCTGGGAGTCGCGCAGCTCAGCAAATAGATCTTCCGGTAATTCATCCAGCTGCAATGCCTGAAATCGGCACAAGTACCAGCTTTGTTTGCGTTTGAGCTGATGATTTTGTTGCATGTGCTGCAGCTGCTGTTGCAACGCTTCCAGATCCCCGAGCTGGTAGGCCAGTTCAAGCCGCAGTTCCAGCCCCAGCAGCGGGTCGCGGATGCGCCCGGCCAAGGCCCAGGCTTCTTTGGCATAACGCCAGTCCAGCAACACCCGCACCTGCATTTGCCGGATCGCATCTCGGCTGATGGCCGGCAGCTGACCGGCCCGGATACGGATCACCCGGCGCAGCGCCTCGGCTTCCGCACCGCAACTGACCGCTTGTAGCAGTGGTCGCGCCTGACTCAACAATACTGCCGTTTCCCGCAATAAACCGGTCAGCAGCATGCCAGACAATGGCTTGGCGAGCACCCGGCATGGCAGCTGTAACCACGGCAGATCGGCCAGTGCGTCGTCGGCCTGATTGGTAATAAAAGCCACCCGGCAACACTGCGCCAGACGCTGGCGCCTGAGCAAGTAGCGAACCAAATCAGTGCCGCGCAGCTGATCGCCAAGATCAAACCCCAACAACAATAAATCGGCGTCGATGCGTTCAAATTGCCGCAACAAAGCACTGCCATTAGCCAATGCATGTACTGACTTCACGCCGGCAAGACGCAGCAGCAGGCGCAGCATAGTCCGGCTGCCAGACTCATCCTCTACCAAAATAACTTTTAAATCAGATACCTGGATCTGTTGCATTAAAGCCTGCTCACGACTGCGCCAGATTACGCTGTGCTAAGCATAGGCAAAAATCGACGGTCAGTCGGTCAGGCTAATGCGTTGTCAGTCATCACGCCCGATATTTTCAGTCAGCCCAGCCGGACAAGAAGTACCGGCAGCGACTCGATAACAACATGCGTGACGGACAATGTCAGGCAGATCTAACCGCTGTGCCATGTCGTGCTGTTGTGATGTCTTTTGATAAAAATATTTCGCAAGTTTCATTTGCTTTCTTTTTAAGCAAAAGCTAGCATCCTGCCAGATTGTTCACAAATATTTCTCACTATTTCAGCAATGTCGCAGGAGTGTTGTCATGTTCAATAGATCGCTGGCAGGTCCGGCTTTACTTTTCATTTCGTTGTTAAGCGCTGGCTGCGGTAGCAGTGGTGGTAAGGAAACGGCTGCTGCACCGCTGCCGGTGCAACAAACACCCACTCAGCCACAAACCCCGCAACTGAGTCTGAAAGTACCCACTGCAGCCAATAGCTGGGTTGAAGGCAATCCGAAAGAAACTGAAAGTATTATCCAGGCCAATGGCATTCGAAATTGGCGCCGCAGCTCGGACAAAATTGTCACTTATCTGCGCCTTGGTAAAGCGGGCGAGCTGGAACTGGCGCTAAATGGCAAAGTGCTGTCTGGTACTTCAGCGATAGAGGTCAGTGTAGCGGGCAGCAGTAAAAAAGTAGAACTGAGCAACACCTCGCTGCAGCAGGTCTATGTCGGCAAATTTGCCGTCAGTCAGGCGGGTTATCAGAAAATTGTCCTGCAAGGCGTCGGCGCCAGTGCCGATGTGTTTGCTGACATCGATGACATCGTGATCGGTGGCAGTGCGGTTGGCAGCGACACCTATTTTATTAAAGATGAGTTTTACTGGGGCCGGCGTGGCCCTTCGGTACATCTGAACTATCAAAGCCCGACCAGCGCGCCGCTGGAATATTTCTACTCTGAACTGACAGTGCCGGCCGGACAGGATGTGATTGGCTCTTATTACATGGCCAATGGTTTTGGTCAGGGTTATTTTGGTATTCAGGTGAATTCGGCCAGCGAACGCCGGGTGTTGTTTTCGGTCTGGAGCCCTTATGAAACCGATGACCCGAGTAAAATTCCGCCGGAAGACCGGGTGCAGTTATTGCGTAAAGGTCCAGACGTGCAAACCGGCGAATTCGGCAATGAAGGCTCCGGCGGGCAAAGTTATCTGATTTATCCGTGGCAAGCCGGCACCACCTATAAATTCCTGCTCAAAGCCAAACCGGCAGACAATAACAACACCGATTACAGCGCCTGGTTTTATGCGCCGGAACAGGCACAGTGGCGATTGATCGCCAGTTTCCGCCGGCCGAAAACGCAAACCTGGCTGACCAATCAGCATGCCTTCCTGGAGAATTTTATTCCGGAAGCCGGCCAATTCAGCCGCGAAGCGCAGTATGGCAATGGCTGGGTCCGTACCGCTGCCGGCGACTGGTTGCCACTGCTGCAGGCCAGCTTCAGCTATGACGATACGGCCCGGCGCCAGTCACGCTGGGACTATCAGGGCGGCGTGAAGAATGGCCGGTTTTACTTAAAAAATGGCGGTTTTTTTGATGATTTCACCCCATTTGGCAGCAAATTCAGTCGGGAGACGACCGCTGCACCACAGCTGGATTTGAGCAAATTGCCGTGATCATCCCGGCAACCATTCAATCGCTCAGGCCCATTTGCTGTAAACCATAACGCTCGATTTTTTTCAGTAAGCCCTGGCGCGATAACCCAAGCTGGCGCGCGGCCTGGCTGCGATTGCCCTGATGTGCGGTCAGGGCTTCGCTTAACAGGCGAATTTCAAGCTGCCGCACCTGTTCATCCAGTGAACTGCCGGGCGGTAACTGCAAGTCAGGAAAAGAGACCTCCTGCGCGTCCAGATGCAAGAGCTGAATATCCGCCAGCTGCACCACACCATGACGGGCAATCGCCACGACACTTTCCAGCGTATTGCGCAGCTCGCGCACATTGCCGGGCCAGGGCCGCTGCAAAAACCATTGCAGCGCGGGTGCCGATAACTGGACACTTTGTGCTGATTTTGCGGCGATTTGCTGCAAAAAATGCTGAATAAGCAGTGGAATATCTTCGCGCCGTTCATCCAAAGCCGGCGTTTCCAGCGTGATGCCTTTGATGCGGTAATACAAATCTTCGCGAAACCGGCCTTGTTTCACCAGATCGGGTAGCTGCGCATTGGTCGCCGACACCAGCCGGATATCAATTTTCTTTTGCTCGCGGCCACCGACCGGATAAAAGGTGCCTTCCTGCAATACGCGCAGTAATTTCACCTGCATCGGCAGCGGCATCTCGCCAATTTCATCGAGAAACAGCGTGCCGCCGTCAGCCATGCTGAGCAAACCCTGGCGGTCTTTGTCGGCGCCGGTAAAAGCACCACGCAC
>JAIXSW010000472.1 GCA_027484495.1 Gammaproteobacteria bacterium | reverse complement strand
CCGGATCTTTATCCAGCGCCAATACCCGTGCTTGCGGCGCCAGCTCGAGCAAATGACCGGTTTTACCGCCCGGCGCGCAACAGGCGTCGAGGACCAGATCATCGTTTTCCGGCGCCAGAAATACAGCGGCATACTGCGCAGCGAGGTCCTGCACAGCAAAAAATCCCCAGACATAACCGGGCAGTATGGTTACATCACAGGCTTTATCGAGCAGGATCGCCTGAGGCATTTCCGGCACCGGCTGACTAAAGCCAATCTCCATCGCCGTTAAATCCGCGGTGAATTTCTCGACTGAGCAGCGTTTGGTATTCACCCGCAGCCACAGCGGCGCTTTTTGCTGGTTGGCGGCAATAATCTCCAGCCATTGCTGGGGATAGGCCTGTTGCAGTGCCTGCACCAGCCAGGACGGATGATTGGTTTGCACGGAGAGCGGCGCGTCGGCGAATTCAAATAATTCCGGCTGACGCTGCACCGAACGCAAAACGCCATTAATCAGCTTGGTCATCGACTGACCTTTTAAGTACCGCGCGGCTTCAACGGTTTCACCTACCGCCGCATGGTCTGGAATGCGCAAGAACTTCAGCTGATAAATGCCGAGATAAATCAGAAACTGCAATGGACGCAGCTGTTTCACCAACGGCTTGCTCATCAGTTGCTGGCAGACAAAATCCAGCTGCGGTAATTGGCGCATCAGGCCAAAACACATTTCCTGCAGCAGGGCTTTGTCGGCCGGATTGTTAAATAACAGCTGGGCTTTAGGTAAGACGTCGGATAACGATTTGCCTTGATCAACCACCTGATAACACAGGGTGGCGGCGGTCGCACGTAAGTTTGCGCTCATTGCGGCTGTTCCGCTGTAGCTTGCAGTTGCTGACTCACCTGGAACCAGTCAGCGCGACCATTCAGGAAGTCGACTACCGCCATGGCTTTTTTGCCCGGCGGCTGCAGTTGCTCGATGACGAGCAAACCGTCGGCAGTACCAATCGCAATCCCTTTTTTATCGACCCGCACCACCTGGCCTGGTTGCGCTGCGCCGGCTTCTACCCGGGCTTGCCAGATTTTCAGTTGCTGTGAGGCCAATTGTAAGTAGCTGACCGGCCATGGGTTAAAGGCGCGGATCTCACGTTCCAGTGCAGCGGCCGTTTTATTGAAATCGAGCTGGGCTTCTTCTTTGCTGAGTTTTTCGGCGTAATTGGCGGCACTGTCTTGCTGCGGCTGCGCTTTCGCCTGCAATGCAGGAAGATCGTGCAGCGCTGCAATCAGCGCTTCTGGCCCGACGACGGCCAGCTTGTCATACAAAGTGGCGCTGGTATCGGTGGCTTCAATAGGTAAGGTTGCGATGCTTAACATGGCGCCGGTATCGAGACCTGCATCCATTTGCATAATAGTGACACCAGTTTCTGTGTCGCCGGCCCACAGCGCTCGTTGGATCGGGGCCGCACCACGCCAGCGTGGCAGCAATGAGCCATGCACGTTGATACATCCGAGCTTCGGTGTATCCAGCACCACTTGCGGCAGGATCAGGCCATAGGCAACCACGACCATCAGGTCAGCATCTAATGCGGCAAGCTGTTGCTGTGCCGGCGCCTTTTTCAGCGATTTTGGCTGGAACACCGGAATGTTATGGGTCAAAGCAAGCTGTTTGACCGGGCTGGCCTGCAACTGCTGGCCACGTCCAGCCGGGCGGTCAGGCTGGGTGTAGACTGCGATGACCTGATGTTCAGAATCGAGCAGGGCCTGCAGATGGCGGGCAGCGAAATCCGGCGTGCCGGCAAAAATAATACGAAGCGGTGTGGTCACGGAGTTTCCTGTCAGGCTTTGGCGGCGCGGGCTTGTTTTTCCAGCTTTTTCTTAATGCGATCGCGTTTTAACGGCGACAGATAGTCGATAAACAGTTTGCCGACCAGATGGTCCAGCTCGTGTTGCAAACAAATAGCCAGCAGACCGTCAGCTTTCAACTCGAACCAGTTACCGTCGGTGTCCTGCGCTTTTAACGTGATTTCGGCCGCCCGTTCGACATTGGCGTAGTTTTGCGGTACTGACAGACAACCTTCTTCATAGGTGGTGTCGCCGCTTTTTTCGGTAATTTCCGGATTGATAAATACCTGAGGCTGGTTGCGATCTTCAGACAGGTCGATCACCACCACACGCTGATGCACGTTGACCTGCGTGGCTGCCAGACCAATGCCGTTTTCGGCATACATGGTCTCCAGCATATCAGCAACTAACTGACGGGTTTCTGCGGTTACTGCCGCAACAGGTTTGGCAATCGTCCGCAGACGCTCGTCGGGATAATGTAAAACGGTTAGAACAGCCATGGCACCTACAAAATTATGCTTTGTGAATATATCTGTGTTATGGTTCAATTTTAGCCATTAAATCGCTGTAATAACAGCTTCCTATGCATTCTGTGCAATAATTACTGCAGTTCCGGGCCGAAGGAAACTGGCATGCTCAAAACAATAACAAGCTCAATCGCCGCCCTGTTGTTCTGTCTGACGACGTCTGTCTCAGCAGATATTCTCGCTATAAAGCCTGATGCTCCCAAGAGTTACACGGTCAAACAAGGGGATACTTTGTGGGACATTTCTGGTTTGTATCTGCAGCAACCCTGGCTGTGGCCACAGCTGTGGAAGCTCAATCCACAGGTGGAAAATCCCCACCTGATTTATCCGGGCGACGTGCTTAGTCTGAGTTATGACCAGGATGGCCGGCCGATATTGTCGGTGAATGGTAATGCAATCAAAGTGTCACCGGCGGCAGCTGACGGTACCGCCACTCAGGGCATTCGGAAATTGTCGCCACAGGCCCGCAAATCGCTAAAGAACACCAAAGCAATCACCACAATCCCGCTGATGATGATTCGGCCATTTTTGACCTATGAGCAGTCGTTGTCGGCAGAGCAGATTGACAGTCTGCCCTATGTTTTAGGGGCGGACGACCACGTTAAAAATGCCAGCCAGGGGCATATTCTGTATGTGCGTGGCCAATTGCAACAAGACGCTGCATACGGCATTTATCGCAAAGGGAAAGCATATATCGACCCACAGACCGAAGAGATCCTCGGTTATGAAACGATTCTGGTTGGCACGGCCCGCGCATTCCGTGCTGGCGGCGCTGAAATCAATCAGCCGGCGTCAGTGTCCGTGCTGGATGTGAAACAAGAGATCCGCCAGGGTGACCGCTTAATTCCTGCGGCAGACGGACAAAGCCTGCCGGCATTTTTTATGATGCGAAAACCAGAGCAGCCTTTAGCTGGCACTATCATCGACACCACCTCAGATCTGCGGGAGTTTTCCAGCTGGGACATTGTTGTGTTGAATAAAGGCCAGCAGGATGGACTCAAAGCGGGCTATATGTTTTCAATTTCCCGTCAGTCACCCACTGTGGTGGATTCGAGTCGTGGTCCTGTCTACATGTCAGATGCATCGAAATATCAAAAGATTATGGGTGGTATTGACGGTGACCGCATCGAGATGCCGAAAGAACAAATCGGTGAACTGATGGTGTTTAAAGTGGCAGAACGCACCAGCTTTGCTATCGTCACAGGAACGAAAAAACCAATCCGGGTCGGCGACATGATCGGCGACCTGTAATCTTTCACCCGAGGTCATTGCAGCATCGCAGCTGCCAATGCGGCGGGTAGGCCAATAGGGGGAGATCATGGACGATCTCAACTGCTGGCTGCGACTGATGGCGGTACCAGGGCTGGATGTCAGCAAACTGGCGGCGCTCAGTCCGGCCATATCAATCGCCGAGCTGTGTCAGGCATCCACATTTCAGTTGCAGCAACTGGGTCTTTCCGGCGCGCAGAGTTTGCATCTGCAACAATCACAGAACAAAGCTGATGCGGCGCTACGTTGGCTTGAAGCCAGCCCCAACCACTGGTTTATGCCTTATACCGACCCGCGTTATCCGCCTTTATTAAATCAAATCAAACATCCGCCGTTGGGATTGTTCGGCCATGGTGATCCGACGGTGCTGAGTAAACCACAAATCGCCATCGTCGGCAGTCGCAGGCCAACACCCGCTGGACGACAGCTGGCGCTCGAGTTTGCCGCTGAACTGGCCGCGCTGGGCTTTGTGATCACCAGTGGCCTGGCGCGTGGCATCGATGGTGCTGCGCATCAGGGCGCTTTGCGCGTGCAGGGTCAGACCATCGCCGTGATGGGACATGGCTTATGTTTTGTCTATCCACCACAACATCAGGCATTGCATCAGCAAATCGTTGGCAATGGCGCTGTGCTGTCAGAGTTTCTGCCACAACAGCATGCCAAACCAGAGTTTTTCCCGATCCGTAACCGGATTGTGGTGGGCTTAAGCCTTGGTACTTTAGTGGTGGAGGCTGCGGAAAAGAGTGGCTCGCTGATTAGTGCGCATTATGCTGCCGATTACAATCGTGAAGTGTTTGCCATCCCGGGATCGATCCGCAATCTGCAAGCAGCGGGTTGTCACGAACTCATTTTGCAGGGCGCTAAACTTACCCGTTCGGTCGCCGATATCGTAGAAGAGTTGGCACCTCAGCTGGTTGCAGATTTAATCCGCAGCACGGTTGAAAAAAATAGTTGTTTGCCGCACTTGTCCGACGATGGCTTGTTAGCTAACGTAGGAGATGAGGCAACTGCAATAGACCTGATTGCAGATCGCGCAGCAATGCCGGTAGCCGACGTAACCATTGCCTTGCAACAGCTTGAATTAAGTGGTGCAGTGGCAGCCGTACCTGGTGGCTACATTCGAGTGAGGGGACCTAGTCATGTTTGATATCCTCGTCTACCTGTTTGAGAATTACATCCACAACGAATCGGAAATTTACGTCAACCAGGCCGATTTGACCAAAGAACTGGTCAAAGCCGGATTTCACGATGATGACATCTTCAAAGCCCTGCGCTGGCTGGAAAATTTATCCCAGCTGCAAGAAAGTCATGTTAAACCCTATCTGACCAAAACCACTTCGACAGCGGTGCGGGTTTTTACGCCGCAAGAGCTGCAAAAGCTTGATGCTGAATGTCGTGGTTTTTTGCTGTTTCTGGAGCAAATCAACGTGTTGGATTTGCCAACCCGGGAAATGGTGTTGGACCGCGTAATGGATTTGGATAGTGCAGAAGTCAGCCTGGAAGATCTGAAATGGGTGGTGTTGATGGTGCTGTTTAATGCCCCCGGGCATGAATCGGCTTATGCCCAGATGGAAGATTTAATCTTTGAAGAACCGACCGGTCTGCTGCATTAAGTGAAATCAAACAGCTATTTTATGATGCTCTACAGCGCCGGTTTCACCGGCGTTGCTTTTTTCATGCGGGTCTGTGCGATAATGGCCAAACCGCATCCGATGGGCTGACGTATGTCCGACCAACCGTTATTCGCTATACCCGAACAGAAACAGCTTTGCCCTGTGTGCCAGCACGAACTGATGATGAAATCCGGCAAGCACGGCCCGTTTTTGGGCTGTAGCAATTATCCGGCCTGCACTTATATTCAGAATTTGCATCCGCATGAAAGTACCATCGTCAAATTGCTGGAAGACACGCCTTGTCCAAGCTGTGGTTCAGCGCTTGCGGTAAAAAACGGCCGTTACGGCATGTTTATCGGTTGCAGCAACTTTCCTGCTTGTCATTTTATTGTGCACGAAGAGCCCGTGGTGGTGGAGGATGTGCATTGCCCGCAGTGTCAAACCGGTAAACTGGTTGAGCGCACCAGCAAGTTCGGCAAAACCTTTTATGGCTGTGACCAATATCCAAAATGCGATTTTGTGCTGAATTTCAGGCCGGTGGCCGGCACTTGCCAGAGCTGTGGTTTCGGCTTACTGGCGGAAAAGCCAGCGGCGAGTGGGGTGAAATTGATATGCGCCAGTCGTAAATGTCAGGCGGTACAGCCGCGTTGAAAGCAAAAGAAAAGGCCCGTGTGGGCCTTTTCTTTTTGTTAGATCTAGTTCGTGCGTTCGCGTAGTTTGGCCGCCATTTGCGCCACTTCCGGAAAACTGCTTTCAGGCAGCAATGCACTTAAAGTACTGAACCGTTCTGCCAGTTCTTTTGCCGTCGCCCCGCAAATATTGATATGCCCCATCTTACGGCCAGCGCGTTTGGTTTTGCCGTACCAGTGCAGACGACAGGACGGCAGGCTCAGGATCGCCGGATCCACAGTGTCTTCGCCAAGGATGTTCACCATCACTGTTGGTCGCACCAGTGCAGTGCTGCCAAGTGGCAGTCCACAGACCGCGCGCAGGTGGTTTTCAAATTGGCAGGTGTCGGCGCCTTGTTGCGTCCAGTGCCCTGAGTTATGCACCCGCGGAGCAATTTCGTTGACCAGTAATTGGCCGCCGATCTGAAAAAACTCCAGTGCGAGCACGCCGACATACTGCAGCTGATTAGCGACAGCGTCGAACATTTGTTTGGCTTGCTGTTGCAAAGCTTGATCTGACGGTAGCGCCAACGACACCGACAAGACGCCATTCACGTGATGGTTTTCTGTCAGCGGATAAACCACAGTGTCGCCGTGTTCATTGCGCGCACCAACCAGACTGACTTCGCGGTCAAACCGGACAAACTTCTCGGCAACAATCGCCTGTGGCAAACTGTGATCCGCACCAGCCATGAACGCGGCAATATCGGCCCAGACCAAGGCTGCATCTTCTGCATGCTTTAACCGCCATTGACCTTTGCCATCATAACCAGCCAATGCACTTTTTAATACCAATGGCAAACCGAGTTCATTAATAGCCAGCATGAACTCAGTTTCAGTTTGCACAATACGGTAGCCTGCGTTGGCGACGCCAGCTGCATCCAGCAAGGCTTTTTCCTGACGTCGGTCACCACCGGCTTTGATGGCGGTGCTATTGGGTTTGAATTTACCACTGGCCTCACACACAGCCTGCACCGGATAGGGGATATGCTCGAATTCCGAAGTCACCACATCTGCCGCAGCCACGGCTTGCTCCAGAGAAAGTGAATAGATTTCACCAGTCACCGGATGTTGTACTTTGGCAGAATTCACATCATAAGCCGTGACCTGCAGGTTCAGCGGCGCGCCAGCCAGCGCCATCATTCGTGCCAGTTGCCCGGCCCCCATGACTAATACATTCATCACGCTTCCTCGGCCGGGTTCGGGTGCGCCAGCACGGAGTCGGTTTGTGCTTGGCGAAATGCATCAATTTTTGCCAGCAGGCTGTCATCACTGGTCGCCAGGATTTGTGCCGCCAATAAACCAGCGTTTGCAGCACCGGCATCACCAATCGCCAGAGTACCAACAGCAACACCTTTTGGCATTTGCACAATAGACAATAATGAATCAATACCTTTTAACGCTTTGGATTGAACAGGGACGCCCAGTACCGGCAATGAAGTGAAGGCTGCAGCCATTCCTGGCAGGTGAGCGGCGCCGCCGGCACCGGCAATAATCACTTTTAAGCCACGGCTGGCGGCGTTACCGGCATATTCAGCCAGTAAGTGCGGGGTACGGTGCGCAGAAACAACAGTGGTTTCATAAACGATGCCGAATTTGTCTAACATGTCTGCTGCGTTTTTCATGGTAGGCCAATCGGATTTGGAGCCCATAATGATACCGACTTTCATTGCTGTTTCCTCAAAACCGCCAGGTGCTGGCATAATAGGGCGCTATTATAGCCATCTGGCCGTTGCCAGGAAAATTTTTCACCAGTGTCTTCTGTCGGAAGCACCAAACGGGAGCCGATATGTCCGTTGATAAACTCGCTGTCAAAGCCTTTTTACTGCAGCTGCAGGAGCAGATTTGCGCAGCATTGGAGCGATCCGATGGCTCTGCTGGTTTTGTCGAAGACAGTTGGGAGCGGGCTGAAGGTGGTGGCGGACGTAGCCGGGTTTTGACCAAAGGCGCGGTGTTTGAACAGGCCGGCGTGAATTTCTCCCATGTTTTTGGTGACAAAATGCCCGCATCGGCGACGGCGCATCGCCCAGAACTGGCGGGCCGGCGCTTTGAGGCCATGGGCGTGTCGTTGGTGATTCACCCGAACAATCCATATGTACCAACCAGTCACGCTAACGTAAGGTTTTTTATCGCTGAGAAAGATGGCGAAGCTCCAGTCTGGTGGTTTGGTGGCGGTTTTGATCTAACCCCGTTTTATCCTTTTGAAGACGATGTACGGCACTGGCACCAGGTCGCGTTTGATTGCTGCGCACCTTTTGGCGCCGATGTCTATCCGAAATACAAAGCCTGGTGTGATGAATACTTTTATCTGAAACACCGGGGTGAAACGCGTGGTGTCGGCGGTTTGTTTTTTGATGATTTAAATCAATGGGGATTCGAGCGTAGTTTCGCGTTTATGCGAGCTGTAGGCGAAGCCTTTATCAATGCCTATCAGCCGATCGTTGAGCGACGTAAGCAAACGCCATTCACCGATGCGCAGCGCCAATTCCAGCTATACCGTCGCGGTCGTTATGTCGAATTTAACCTGGTGTTTGACCGTGGAACCCTATTTGGTTTGCAAAGCGGTGGCCGGACCGAATCAATTCTGATGTCGATGCCACCGCTGGTGCGCTGGGAGTATGGTTTTGTGCCAGCCGAAGGCTCGGCAGAAGCGCTGTTGTATCAGCGCTATCTGCAGCCGCAGGATTGGCTTGGTATCAGGCAGTAAGTGTGTTTAACGTGGCTGGCCCTGCTCATCCCGATTGATCATGTGGCTGGCCAGTTGGCCTAAGGCTTCGCTCAAGCCACCGCGCAGGACCGGATCGGCAACCACTTCACGTAATGCCTGATCCATACAAAACATCCACTGATCGCGCAGCGTCGGATTGACAGTAAAAGGCATATGGCGCATCCGTAGTCTGGGGTGACCATACTTCTGCTCAAACAAGCCGGGACCGCCAAGCCAGCCCGATAAAAATTCAAAGAATTTCTGTCGGATGGTATCCAGTGGCAGTGGATGAATCGCATAGAGTTCGGCCGCTTCAGGGGCCGTGGCCATGATATCGTAAAAACGGTTCGCCAGACGGCGGGTCGCATCTTCGCCACCGATCAGCTGATACGGTGTTTGTTGCGGTGTCGGGTGTGCAGGATTTTTTGGCGACAACATTTGAATTAACTTCTTTAGCATGATGGGAGCTTCGTTGTGGATCGATATGCCGTCTTTGGTCATCCGATAGGACATTCCAAATCTCCGCTGATCCATCGCTGGTTTGCCGAACAAACCGGTCAGGTTCTAACGTATGAGGCGATTTTAGCACCGCTCGACGGCTTTGCCGACAGCTGGCAGCACTTTGTTGCCGAGGGTGGCCGTGGCGGCAACGTCACTGTGCCCTTTAAAGAGCAGGCTTTTGCATTGGCGCAGGTGTTGAGTAAGCGAGCGCAGCTGGCCGGTGCAGTCAATACTTTATATCTGGATGCGCAACAACGCCTCTGTGGCGATAATACGGATGGTGCGGGATTGGTTGCCGATTTACTGCGCCAGGATGCTTTGTTGGAAGGGGCCAATGTGTTGCTGCTAGGGGCAGGAGGCGCGAGCCGAGGCGTGATTCAGCCATTGCTGGATGCAGGGGTTGCATATATCCATTTGGCTAACCGGACTGTGTCCAAAGCGCAGCAAATCGCACAGCTGTTTGACCCGCGGGT